>JANPIH010000149.1:0-71451 GCA_031424895.1 Rhodospirillales bacterium | reverse complement strand
ACTTCCTTGATGATCTTGTTGCGCGGATCAGCAATCGTATAAACCGGGTGCCCGAACCCGATGATCACTTCCTTGCGCTCCATCCGCGCCTTGATGTCGGCCTCCGCATCGGCCAGCGTGCCGTAGCGCTTCTGGATCTCGAACGCGACCTCGTTCGCCCCGCCATGCTTCGGCCCGCGCAGCGCCCCGATCCCCCCGGTGATCGCCGAATACATGTCCGAACCCGTCCCCGCCACCACGCGGCAGGCAAAGGTCGAAGCATTGAACTCATGCTCGGCATAAAGGTTCAACGAGGTGTGCATCGCCCGCACCCAGCTTTCCCGCGCCGGCGCGCCGTGCAGCAGATGCAGGAAGTGCGCTGCGATCGTGTCGTCGTCCGTCTCCACCTCGATGCGACGCCCGTTCTGGCTGTAGTGGTGCCAATACAGCAGCATCGACCCCAACGACGCCATCAGCCGGTCGGCGATGTCCCTGGCACCCGGCGCATTGTGGTCGTCCTTTTCCGGCAACACGCAGCCCAGCGCCGAGACGCCAGTGCGCATCACATCCATCGGATGCGCCGCCGCCGGCACCGCCTCCAGCACCGTGCGCACCGAAGCCGGCAGCCCGCGCAGCGCACGCAGCTTCTCCTTGTAGCCGCGCAGCTCCGCCACGTTCGGCAGCGACCCGTGCACCAGCAGGTGCGCCAGCTCCTCGAACTCGCAGGTCTCCGCGATATCCAGGATGTCATAGCCGCGATAGTTCAGGTCGTTCCCGCTGCGCCCGACCGTGCACAGCGCGGTATTCCCCGCCGGCACCCCCGAAAGTGCGACCGACTTCTTCGGCTTGAAGTTGCTCTCGCTCATCGCGCGTTCCCTTTCCAGAAGTGTTGGGATCAAAAGATCCCCGGCTTGCTCTCGGCAAGCTGCCCCGCCGGCAACGCCACGTTCAACTGGTGCAGCTCGCCCGCCGGCAGGCTCGCCAGGTTCTGCACCGCCTCGATGAACCGGTTCGCCTCCCGCGTGGTGATGATCCCCTCCGTCAGGATGCGGAACTTGCGGATGTAATCCTCCCGCGCGAACGGCCTGGCTCCCAGCGGATGCGCATTCGCCACCGCCATCTCGTCCACCAGCTTCGTCCCGTCCTTCATGAACACTTCCAACCGCCCGCCAAACGCCAGCTCGTTCGGATCGGTCGCATGGTACCGCTTCGTCCACGCCGGATCCTCGGTCGTGCTGATCTTCTGCCACAGCGCCACGGTGTCCTTCCGCTGCGCCCGCTTCGGCGCATAGCTGTCCACGTGGTGCCAGGTTCCATCCTGCAAAGCCACCGCCAGGATATACATGATCGAATGGTCCAACGTCTCCCGGCTCGCCTTCGGGTCCATCTTCTGCGGGTCGTTCGCCCCCGTCCCGATCACGTAGTGCGTATGGTGCGAGGTATGCAGGATGATCTTCTCCACCCCATCCCAGTTCGAGATCTTCTCCCGCATCCGGAACGCCAGGTCGATCAGCGCCTGGCTCTGATATTCCGCCGAGTGCTCCTTGGTATAGCTGTCCATGATCGACCGCTTCGCTTCGCCCGCCTCCGGCAGCGGCACATGATAAACATGCTCCGCCAGCCCCTTGTCCCGCGCCGTCCGGCCAGACAGCATCCACGCCATCACGCTGTCCTCGCCTTCATAGATCGGCGAAGGCGCCCCCTCCCCCCGCATCACCCGATCGACCGCCTCAACCGCCAGCTTCCCAGCGTGCGCGGGGGCGTATGCCTTCCACGAACTGATCTCGCCCTTGCGCGACTGCCGCGTGGAAAAACTCACATGCACCGCCTGCTGCACCGCCTGGAACACCACGTCCTGCTTCAGCCCCAGCAGCGTCCCGATCCCCGCCGCCGACGCCGGGCACAGATGCGCGATATGGTCGATCTTGTGCTCGTGCAGGCAAATCGCCCGCACCAGGTCGATATGGATCTCATACCCCGTCGCCAGCCCGCGGATCAGGTCCTTCCCCGACCGCCCCATGTGCTGCGCCACCGCCAGCACCGGCGGAATGTTGTCCCCGGGATGGGAGTAATCGGCGGCCAGGAACGTGTCGTGCATGTCCAGCTCGCGCACCGCCGTCCCGTTCGCCCACGCGGCCCACTCCGGCGAAAACCGCCGCGCTGCCGCAACCCCGAACACCGCCGCCCCGTCCCGCTCGCTCGCCTTCGGATGCGGATGCCCCAGCGCCATCCCCCGCGCCGAAACCACCGGCCGCCGGTTCACCGCCGCGATCGCCACGCTGGCATTGTCGATGATCCGGTTGACGATCATCTCCGCCGTCTCCTTCGGCACCGCCACCTTGTCGGTCGCCACCCCGGCGATCTTCCACGCCAACTGGTCCTCACGCGCCAGCTTCGCCTTGGACGGATAGACCTTCACATCATGCAGCTTCATCTTGCGTCTCCTCGGCGGCCGACGACGCTCCGGCCGGGATTGGCGCGCGGCGGCGCGCGGGTTAGCGTCGGATACGAACCATCCGCGCCTTCCTAGGATCGCGCGCGCCCCCCCGCAAGCCTGACCGCGTCCACCGAGACAGGATCACCCCATGCCCACCCCCTTCGACCGCGTCCTCCTCGGCGACATCGTCACCTCCTCGGAGGTCATCAGGCGCGGCTACGTCGCCATCCGCGGGGAGGCCATCGCCGCCATCGGCCAGGGCGCCCCGCCGCCGGCCGCCGAAACCACCGACCACACCGGCAAGCTCATCTTCCCCGGCCTGGTCGATGGCCACATGCACACCTCCTCCGCCCTCGGCTGGCCCGGCATCGAAGGCGCCACCCGCTCCGCCGCCGCCGGCGGCGTCACAACCTGCGTCGACATGCCCTACGATTCGCCCCAGGCCACCACCAGCGCCGCCGTCCTCGCCGAAAAAATCACCTGGGTGAACCGCACCGCCCATGTCGACATGGCTCTCTACGGCACCATCAAAAAAACCGGCGGGCTGGACGCCATCGCCGAACTCGCCGCGGGCGGCATCTCCGCCTTCAAGCTCTCCACCTACGAATACGACGCCGTCCGCTTCCCCCGCATCGACCACCCCACCATGGTCGCCGCCTTCGCCGAGATCGCCAAAACCGGCCTGCCCGTCTCCATCCACAACGAAGACCAGGAACTGGTCGAGAAACTCACCGAACAGGCCCGCGCGAACGGCAACACCTCGCCCATCTGGCACTGCCGCACCCGCCCGCCGCTGGCCGAAACCATGGCCGACCTGGAAATCTTCGAAATCGGCCTGGAAACCGGCGCCCACGTCCACATCGCCCACTCCTCCGTCGCCCGCGGCTTCACCATCGCCGAGGACTTCCGCCGCCAAGGTGGGCCGAAGGGGTTCAACGCCACCGGCGAAGCCTGCATCCAATACCTCTGCATGACCGAGGACGACATCATCCGCCTCGGCGGCCTCGGCAAGTGCAACCCCCCCTTCCGCACCGCCGCCGAGGTGGAGCGCATGTGGCAGGCCCTGGTCGAGGACAAGATCACCTACATCTCCACCGACCACGCCCCCTGGCCGCTCGACCGCAAAACCCACGCCGACATCTTCCAGTGCGGCGCCGGCCTCACCGGCATGCAAAGCTTCGCCCCGCTGATGTTCACCCTGCTCGACGAACGCGGCCTCTCCCCCACCCTGATGGCCACCTACTGCGCCGAGCGCACCGCCAAGCACCACGGAATCTGGCCCAAGAAAGGCGCCATCAAACTCGGCTTCGACGCCGACCTCATGGTCATGCGACGGGAAAACTACAATTTCGACCAGGCCATCATCGTCGACCGGCCCGAAACCCGCTGGTCCCCCTACCACGGCCGCCCCATGCGCGGCCGCGTCATCGAGACGATCCTACGCGGCCAGACCATCTGGAATGGCGCCCAGGTCATCGGCAATCCGGGCGACGGGCGGTTCGTCGGGCGGCAAGCTGCATGAAGTAAAAAAGAGTTCTTTTTTGAAAAAAAGAACCAAAAAACTTTAATTCTTATGGTTAAGATATGGGTGGCTGGCAAATACAGCAAAATGCGAATACGATCATCAAACGTCCTTGCACCCTCGGATTATTCAGCGGTCGCTGGGATCGAGCGATCTCTGAGGTTTCGTAACGCATTGTCAGGATTCGCATGACTCTACTTCGATACGAACAAGCTTCGATTCTGCCTCGCCAAAGCACAACCCCGCAGGTATGGGATGCGAACCGTCTCCGCATCGCCACCGATGCGGCCGGAGTGGCACTCTGGTCGTGGAACGTCGATACCGACGAGATTGCCCTCGATGAACGTGCCCATGTCTTGTGGGGCGCCCCAAAGTCCGGCGGGCTGGTTACCTTCGAAACCCTGTCTGCGCATATCCATCCGCACGACCTCGACCGGGTAAGGGCCGCCTTTTCCGCCACGCGGGAGGCCCTCGGCCCCTACGAGATCGACTTCCGCATCCTGCGCGATGGCAAGATCAGGTGGGTCTCGGCCCGCGGTCGCGGCGAGGACAAAGGCATCGTCGGCCGCAACATGTTCGGCATCTTCCTCGACGTGAGCGAACGAAAGCTGGCGGAGGAGGCGCGGGAGATGCTCGCCAACGAGATGAGCCATCGGGTCAAGAACCTGTTTGCCATCGCGTCGGCGCTCACGGACATCGCATCCCGCTCGGCCGAGACAACCAAGGACATGGCCCAGGATCTCAAGCGACGCCTCCAGGCCCTGGCAAATGCCCACGAACTCGTTCGCCCCACCCTCAGCGAGCAGAAGAAGGCAACGCAACTGGGCGACCTGTTCGGCGTCCTGCTCAACGCCTACGACGAACACGGCACCATTGGAGTACGGATCCGCGTCTCGGTGCCGGCCCTGTCCGTCGGCGAAGGCTCGATCACCACGCTCGCCCTCATCGTCCATGAGCTGGCGACAAACGCCATCAAATACGGCGCACTGTCGAAGCCGGACGGCACCATCGACCTGACCTGCACGGCCGACGGCGATGAGATCGTCATGCAATGGATCGAAGCGGGCGGCCCCGCGATCGCCGTCGACAAGGACCAGCTGGGCTTCGGCAGCAAGCTCGTCAGCCGAAGCATGACCGACCAGCTCGGCGGCACCATCACCTTCGACTGGCCGACCGAAGGTGCCATCGTCACGCTGCGCATGAGCAAGGCCCGCCTGGGCGCCTAACCCTCAAGCAAGCGGCCAAAAAGGCACCCTAGGGCGGATCGCGAAGCGGATCCGCCATCCCGCCCACGCCCCCACCCATCCCGTCAAAGAAATTTTTCTCCAAAAGCTATTTTTTCCTTCCCACCGGCCTCCAGACATGCATACTAACATTCATGAAAACAGCACCCCCCACCCCCAAGGACCGCCCGGCGGCCAGGCGAGCGCACCGCGCCGTCGAATGGGTGGAATCCGTCCTGTTCATGCTCCTCATCCACCGCCGCATCCGCGCCCTCCTCGCCGCCCTCGAAGACCTCTTCCGCGCCTGGCAAGCCGGCACCCTGCCCTTGCCCGTCCGTCGCACCGCAGCGTCGCCCGACCGGCAGCACCCCGACCGCGCCCCCCAGCACCACCGATTCCCCATGCCGCCTGGCTCGGCCACCGCCACCTTCATGCCCGCCGCCGGCACCCCCACAACCCAGCACCTCCCCGAATCCTCCCCGCCTCCCTGTTTCCCTCCACGCAAGGCGCCACCGCTGGCAGGCCGCAACACAGGGAGGATCATCCGCTGCTGGCGTCCCCTCCCACGCCGTTGCCCCGCGCGGACGCCACAGCCATGCCCGTCATCCCCCTACTGCCAGCCCCCCGCGCCGCCGCGCGCCCGATGCCTTCAAAATCCCCTCCCGCCCGCCCTGTACAAGTACGCCCTTATCATTCCGATATCGTAATTAATAGCGCCCGACAGTTGGAAACCCCCACCCGCCAGGGCATTCTCCACCAAGAACGGCAGGAGCCCCCATGTCCCGAATCCTCCGCCTCGCCGGCGCCCAGATGGCCGGCACCCAGAAATCCGACCCCCGCCGCCACACGCTCCACCGGCTGATCGCCCTCCTCGAACAGGCCGCCGCCGACCATGCCCAGATGGTCGTCTTCCCCGAACTCGCCTTCACCACGTTCTTCCCGCGCTGGCTCTTCCCCACCACCCAGGAGCTGGACACCTGGTTCGAGCGCGCCATGCCCAACCCCAACACCCAACCCCTGTTCGACCGCGCCCGCGAACTCAATATCGGCTTCAACATCGGCTACGCCGAACTCACCGAAACCGGCCAGCGCTTCAACACCAGCATCATCGTCAACCCCGACGGCACGCTCCTCGGCAAGTACCGAAAAATCCACCTCCCCGGCAGCGTCGAGCCCCGCGAAGGTGCAAAATTCCAGCAGCTCGAAAAACGCTACTTCGAATACGGCGACCTCGGCTTCCCCACCTTCCGCGCCCCCCAATTCGCCGGCGGCATCCTCGGCATGCTCATCTGCAACGACCGCCGCTGGCCCGAAGCCTGGCGCGTCCTCGCACTCCGCGGCGCCGAACTCGTCGTCATCGGCTACAACTCCGCCGCCTACGACCCCAACGGCGGCGACTCCGAATCCCCCGAACAACGCACCGAACACTCCCAGCTCGCCGCCCGCGCCAACGCCTACATGAACGCCACCTGGGCCATCACCATCGCCAAGGCCGGCAACGAAGACGGCAGCGGCCTCATCGGCGGCTCCTGCATCACCGACCCCAACGGCCACATCGTGGCGGAAACAAAGACCCTCGGCGACGAACTCATCACCGCCGACATCGACCTCGACGCCGGCCGCCAAGGCAAGGAGAAGATGTTCAACTTCGCCCAACACCGCCGCCCGCAGTGGTACACCCCCATCACCACCCAGACCGGAGCGGAGTCCCCGAAATGAGCCGAACCCTCACCGTCGCCGCCGCCCAGCTCGGCCCGATCCAGCTCGCCGAAGGCCGCGACATCGCCGTCGCCCGCATGGTCCGCCTGATGGAACGCGCCCACGCCCGCGGCGTCGAACTCGTCGTCTTCCCCGAACTGGCGCTGACCACCTTCTTCCCGCGCCACTACCACGAGAACCGCGTCGAGGCCGATCGCTGGTTCGAAACCTCAATGCCCAGCAACGAAACCGCCCCTCTCTTCGCGGCGGCCAAAAAATACGGCATCGGCTTCCACCTCGGCTACGCCGAACGCACCCCCGAAGGCCGCCACTTCAACACCGCCATCCTGGTGAACCCACAAGGCGACATCCTGCTGAAATACCGCAAAGTCCACCTCCCCGGCCACGCCGAGCACGACCCCCGACGCAATGTCCAGCACCTGGAAAAGCGCTACTTCGAGGTGGGCGACCTCGGCTTCCCCGTCATCCGCGCCCCCATCGGCAGCCTCGACGGCCTCAACATGGGCATGATGATCTGCAACGACCGCCGCTGGCCCGAAGCCTGGCGCGTCCTCGGCCTGCAGAAGGTCGAGCTGGTCATGTGCGGCTACAACACCCCCAGCCTCAACATGGCCGCCTCAGGCTTCGAGGCCCACCACCTGCGCGTGTTCCACTCCCACCTGTCCGTCCAATCCGGCGCCTACCAGAACGCCACCTTCGCCATCGCCACCGCGAAAGCCGGCACCGAGGACGGATGCGAACTCTTCGGCCACAGCATCATCGCCAACCCCCAGGGCGAAATCGTCGCCATGGCCACCTCCTGGGACGACGAACTGATCACCGCCGACCTGGACCTGCACCAAACCGAACTCGGCCGCAGCACCATCTTCGCCTTCGACAAACACCGCCGCCCCGAGGCCTACGCCCGTATCGTCGAACAAACCGGCGCGGTGGACCCGCCGACATGGAAGGAAGCATAGGAAGCAGTTCTTTTTTGAAAAAAAAGAACCAAAAAACTTCCATTCCTTTTCACCGAGTCGACCTTGCCGAACTGGATGCAAATGAATGAAAAGTCTTTTTGCTTCTATTTCTTCAGAAAAAGAAGATTCTTCCCTACTTCCGCGCCACGGCCACCTTCGGCAGGTCTTCCTCCAGGATCGAGATGGTCAGCGTGAAGCTCACCTCCCCGTCCTCGTCGTCGCGGTGCAGCGTGCCGATGAACTCCTCGCCCACCGACACTTCCACGCTGCCGCCCTTGCGCTTGGGCACTTCGATATGGATGCGGCTGTTGTCCAGGGTCGCGCGCAGATAGGCCTGCACACGGGCAATATCGGTTTCCTTCACGGCGGCCTCCTCAGTTCAGGCGCCCGGTCTACTGCCCCGGGCGCGCGCTGTCATCACGCCGGATGGGCATCCGCCCCCTGCGGATACGATGTCTTGACCACCTCGCCCAACGGCACCGGCCATTCCACCAGCGCCGGCCCGGTCTTGCGCACCATGACCGTGGAGCATTCGAACCCACCCGCGTTCTCGAAATCCACCGCCGGGTCCAGCAGCACCGCGGGCACCACATGCAGGAAGCGGCTCATGTCCGCCTTCACCACCTCGAACCCGGTGTAGCGGTTGAAGATCCCGGCCCAGGCCGTGTCGGAGAAGCGCAGGAAGTCCCATGGCATGTCGTGCATCCCGATCGTCTGGTGCGTATGCACCAGCACGACTCCGCCGGGCCGCATCACCCGGTTCAGCTCGACGGCAACCTTCCACGGCATCAGCAGATGCTCGAACACCGAGATGCTCATGGCGAAGTCGAAACTCTCCGCCGGCAACAGCTTCGACAGCTCATGGGCATCGCCCACCACGTCCACCCCGGGATCGGCGACGATGTCCATCACCGTCACGTCGCAATCCGGGAACAGCTCGCTGCGCTGCACCTGGCTGCGCGCCCGCCCGCCGATGTCCAACATGCTCGGCCGCGCCCCCCCGGCCGCATGCGCCGCCACCGCCTGCTGGAACTCCGGCATCAGTGAGCGCAGGTCGCGCGACTGTGCGGCGGGCATCAGTGCTGCGAGCGGCCAGGCGGTCGGCACGCCCTCGAACGACAGCTCAACCACCGTTCCCTCCACCGGCCGGGCGCGGTCCACCAGCGCCTCCACCGTGAACTCCACGCTGCCGTCCGGATGCAGCCGCACCACCTCGAATTTCTGCTGCACCGCCGCCCCGTCGCACAGCAACCGCACCGCGAAGCCCGCCCGCAGCGCGCCGGGTTCGCGCAGCACGGCGTCCTGCACCGCCGCGATGCCGCGCAGCCGCAGGAATGAGTAGAACAGCGTGCAGGTCTGCAGCTCGACCCCGCGCACCGGCCCGATCCCCGCCGCCGCGGGCACCATCGGGCCGCGCGCGCCGGAGCCGAGCCCTGCCCGGCGCAGCAGCCCGCGCACCAGCCCGCCGATCACAGCACCACCCCGGCGTCCTTCGGGTCGGTCGGATACATCGAGTCGATCACATCGGACAGCATCACCGGCCAGTCCACCTCTGCGGCACCTATCTTGCGCACCAGCACCTCCGACGACCTGAAGCCCAGCGTCTGCTCGGCATAGGCGGGCTGCTCGGCATACACGCGCGGCACCATGTGCACCTGCATCGACATGTCGGCGGCCACCACCTCGAAGCCGGTGCGGCGGTTGAACAGCGCATGCCAGGACTTGTCGGAGAAGCGGAAGAAATCCCACGGCATGTCGTGCATGGGCTGGCTCTGGTGCGAATGGATATACGCCATGCCGCCAATCCGCAGCACCCGGTTCATCTCCACCGCAACCTTCCACGGCATCAGCAGGTGCTCGAACACCGCCAGGCTCATGGCGAAGTCGAAGCTGTCCGGCGGAAAGAACGTCGAAAGCGCGTGCGCGTCGCCCACCACGTCCACGCCCGGATCGGCGACGATGTCGAACACCGTCACGTCGCAGTGCGGATAGTCCTCGCTGCGCTGGATACCGCTGCGCGCCCGCCCCCCGACATCCAGCAGCGCCGGCCGCCGACCCTCGGCCGCGGCAAAGCGGGCCACCTCGGCCTTGAAGTCGGTCAGCTTGGTGCGCGTGTCGCTCGCGCGGGCATGGGGCAGCACGACTTCCATCGGGAAGCGCGACAGGCCATCGCCGAACCACGCCAGCAGGAACACTTGCTCCATCGGCACGTCGCGCGGCACCAAAGCGTCGACCTCGAACTCCACGGCCCCGCCTGGCTGCACCGAAAGGATGCGGCTGCGCTGCACCGGCTGCCCGCCCTCCACCTCGATGGCCACGCGCATGCCGGCACGCAGTTGCTCGGGCGTATAGCGCTCCACCTCGGCGACCAACGCGTAGCCATGCAGGCGCATGTAGCCGAAGAACACCTGGCATTCGGCGAGGTCGAGCCCGGCGACCGGACCGCCCGGGCGGCCAGGCGGCGCCGTTGGGGTGTCGGTGGGCGCGCCAGTGGGCACGCCATAGGGAACGATTGGGGCAACAAGCCCCAAACGGCGCGCGAGGCCCTGCTTCAGCCGGTCCAGCGTCGGGGTCACCGCGGCTGCCCGGCTGGCCCGGAGGCCGGGTGTTGATGTTCGTTCGCTGTCTTGCCCATCGCGACCGGCCGTTCACGCTCTGTTAAGGATACGATCGTAGCATGGGCACCGTGGTGGTGGGCAACCGCGCGGCAAAAGGTCGCGGCCCCGGCGTCCGTCTCCCAGCGGAGCGCCAGCCATCGCTGTTCGGTTCAGCCAGCCGCGCGGTCCTGCCGTGCGGCTGGCATCGGCACACCCGGCGTGGCGGCGAGGGCGATGCCCAGCGCCTGGGCAACCGCCGCCTGGCACGGCTCGATCACCGGAACCCCAAGCATGTCCTCCAGCGCCGCGCGGTGCCCGGCCATGCCGGTGCAGCCGAGGATCACCGCCCCGGCGCCGCGCGCCACCAGGGCTCGCCCGGTGGCCGCCAGGGCGGCGCGCGCGGCCTTCGGATCGAGCAGGATTTCGATGGTGGTGTTCATGGCGATTTCCGCGGCCAGCCGCCCCTCGGCCCCCATCGCACGCAGCGCCAGCGCATGGCGGCCGATCGAGGCATCGACCAGGGCAATCACGCCGAAGCGTTCGGCCCGCAGTTGCGCGGCCGCCACGGCGCAGCGGAACACGCCCAGCACCGGCCGGTCGGTGACTTCGCGCACCGCCTCGATCCCTGGGTCGGAGGCACAGGCGACGACGAACACCGCGGCCCGCTCCGCCGCCACCGCGGCACAGAGCGGCCCCACCGCCGCGTGCCAGTCGCGCCAGGAATAGATGCCGGGCGGGCCGCCAGCGACCGTCGAGACGTCGATCGCCGGGCCGCCGGGGCGGCGGAAGCCGGCCACCGCTGCATCGATGCCGCTGCTGCAGGCGGCGCTGGAATTGGGGTTCAGCAGGAGAATGCGTGCGCCGCCGATGCCTGTCATGTTAAACTCCGCTTCGCCAACGGGCTGGCGCACCCTATATATTGCATCGCACCATCGAGGCGCCGCCGATGCATCAGGCATCAGGCTTAGCCCCTGGCCCCACCGGAGGGTAGACCTTGCCCGATAACGCCGCACCCGTTCGCTGGCATTCCGCCGAGGCTGCCGCCGCCGCCGACGAGGAGGCGCAGGCCCCTGCCGCGGAAATGCCGGCCATGTCGACGGCGATGCTGCGCGGCCTGCGCGGGCGGTGCCCGTGCTGCGGCACGCCAGGGCTGTTCCGCGGCTGGCTGCGCGTGTCCGACACGTGCCGCAACTGCGACGCCCCGCTCGGCGAGGTGCGCGCGGACGACGCGCCGCCCTACTTTACCATCTTCGCGGTCGCCCACGTGATCGTGCCGGGGATGCTGTGGCTGGAGAAGGCGCATGCGCCGGATTTGTGGATCCATGCCGCGATCTGGGTGCCGCTGACTTTGGCGATGAGCCTGGCGCTGATGCGCCCGGTCAAGGGGGCGACGATCGGGCTGATGCTGAAGCTCGGCTTCGGCCGCCCGGCGGGACATGCCTGAGCAGGCGCGCGTCACCCTCGCCGCTCCTGGCCCGTCGGCATCGGGGGAGCCGGCATATGGCAGGCTTGCCCGGCTGGTGCTGGATGGCGAGGCGCTGACGCGGCTGTCGCCGCTGCTGGAGGCCGACCGTGCCCAGGCCGTGCATGACCTGTTGCAGGACAACCGCTTCGCCCCGGTGCGCGCCGCGGCTGAGGGGCCGTTCGCGCTGCGGCTGGCCATCATCGAGGGGCGGCTTGCCTTCGACATCCGTGCGGCCGACGACCGGCCGTTGCATCTGGTGGCGCTGGCGCTTGGGCCGTTCCGGCGGCTGATCAAGGACTACCAGATGCTGGTCGACAGCCATGGGCTTGCCGTGCAGGAAGGGCGCGAGGCGCGCATCCAGGCAATCGACATGGGTCGGCGCGGCCTGCACAACGAGGGCGCGCAGCTTCTGGTTGAGCGGCTGGCGGGCAAGGTCGCCATTGATTTCTCCACTGCGCGTCGCCTTTTCACGCTGGTCTGCGTGCTGCACCAGCGCATCTAGCCGTGTCGGCCCAAGGAGCCCCGCCCATGAAGATCGACGGCACCCCCTATCGCAGCGTCTGGGTGGACCAGGAGGACGGATGGACCATCCGGATCTTCGACCAGACCCGGCTGCCCTGGGCGCTGGAGATCCTGCGCCTGTCCACCGTGGCCGAGGCGGCGCATGCGATCCGCAGCATGCAGGTGCGCGGGGCACCGCTGATCGGGGCGGTCGCCGCCTATGGGCTCGGGCTTGCGTTGCGGGCCGATTCCTCGCGCGAGGCGATGGAGCGGGACGCGGCGATGCTGAAGGCCACGCGGCCGACGGCGGTGAACCTCGCCTGGGCGATCGAGCGGATGCTCGGCGTTTTGCGCCAGGTGCCGGATGCCGGGCGGGTGCGCGCGGCCTACGCCGAGGCGGCGGCGATCTGCGACGAGGATGCCGCACAGTGCGAGGCGATCGGGCGGCACGGGGTGGCGCTGATCGAAGCGATCGCCCGGCGCCGGCAGGAGAGCGGCAAGGACGGTCCGGTCAATATCCTGACCCATTGCAATGCCGGGTGGCTCGCCACGGTGGACTGGGGCACGGCGCTGGCGCCGATCTACATGGCGCATGACCGCGGCATCGCGGTGCATGTCTGGGTGGACGAGACCCGGCCGCGCAACCAGGGGGCGGCGCTGACCACGTGGGAGCTTGGCCGGCACGGCGTTTCGCACACGCTGGTGTCCGACAATGCCGGCGGGCACCTGATGCAGCATGGGCAGGTGGATCTGGTGATCGTCGGCGCCGACCGGGTGACGTGCACAGGGGATGTCGCCAACAAGATCGGCACCTACCTCAAGGCGTTGGCGGCGCACGACAACGCGGTGCCGTTCTGGGTCGCGGTGCCGTCCTCGACCATCGACTGGTCGATCCGCGACGGGCTGACCGAGATTCCGATCGAGGAACGCGCGGCCAGCGAGCTCACGGTGATGACCGGGCGGGCACTGGACGGGGCGATCGTGCCGGTGCGAATCGTGCCGGCTGGAACCGCCGCGGCCAACCCGGCCTTCGACGTGACGCCGGCGCGGCTGGTGACGGGGCTGGTGACCGAGCGCGGCTGTTGCGGGGCGACGCAGCTGGGGCTGGCAGGGTTGTTCCCGGAAATCGCCAACCTGACCGCCGCCTAGGGATATCCGTCGCGGATGTCATAAATCATCTCTTGCGGGCGAGACGGTGGGATGCCCATTGTCTGTTCGATAGGGTCTTTCCAGGAGCGCGCCGTCCTTGTCTGAGCTGGCTGAAATCTGGACGGAATGGGGCCACCTCGCATACGTCGGCGCGTTCATCTGGTCGTTTTTCGAAGGCGAGACCTTCGTGTTGCTGGCTGCGGCGCTCGGGCATGCCACCGGGCTGGTTGATCCGTGGATCCTGATGTTCACCGTTTGGATCGGCTCCTTCCTTGGTGACCAGTGCTGGTTCCTGCTTGGCCGGCGCTATGGCATCCGGGTGGTGCGGCGGATTCCCGGGGCGGAGGCCAAGGTCGCGCGGGCGATCGACTTCGTGGAGCGCTTCGGCGCGGTGTTCATCCTCAGCTTCCGCTTCGCCTATGGCATCCGCAACGTCGCCTCGGTTGCCTGCGGCATGACGACCATGAAATACACCTACTTCGCCGCGCTGAATTTCATTGCCGCCGGCATCTGGGCGGCCAGCTTCGTGGCGGCCGGCTGGTTCCTGGCCGAGGCGTTCGGGGCGCACAATGTCGGTTGGGTGCTGGGCGGCATCGGTTTGTTCGTGATCGGCGGGCTGATCTACAAGGCGCGCGCCTCACGCAAGCGCGCGGCCGCCCCTGCCAGCTGACGGCGTGGCTTGAGGCAGGCACGGCCCCGACCCCCGCCGAGCGACCCCCGCCGAGCACAGCCTCGACGGCGCGCTTTCGCACGCGGCATCGGGCAGCGATGGGTATGACGGCGGGAAATAGCGCGGCTATTCGACCTGAGCGTCCAACGCCGGGTTCGCCATGACATCCGCCAGTCGATCCAGCGCTCCTGCGCGATCGCCGCGCGCCAGTGCGCCGCGCGCCTCGGCCAGCAATCGCACCAGGGCCTGCTCGCTTTGCGCCGAGGCGCGGGAGGGGCGCACGGAGCGGACCAGCACCCGGCTTTCCGCGCGCTCGATCGCCTCCATCGCCTCGCCGCCGCGCCCGGCGGCAATCGCGGTGCGGGCGGCGGCAACGAAGGCGCTGGGTGGCGCCTGGTCGGCGACCGGCGGATCGGGCAGCCGGATCTGCGCCATGGCGGGTGCGGCGAGCAGAAGGGCGAGCATCAGGATGGCGCGGCGCATGGCGTTCCTCCAGGGTCGGCGGAACAGATGTGGGGCCGCGGCACTGCCAATGCCATGCGTCGGCCTAGGACTCGACGCGGAAGGCATCGGTGATCCGGCGGACGGTGCCGGTGGCGTCGACCAGCAGCACGTCGAAGCGCACGCCGGCTGGGCCCCAGGACGGGTTGGCGGCCAGCAGAATCTCGGCCGCGGCGATCAGGCGGGCGCGCTGGCGGGGGCCGAGGGCCAGGGCCGCATCGGCCAGGCGGGCGCGGCGCTTGACCTCGACGATGGCGAGCAAGCCGTCGCGCTGGGCGACGAGGTCGATTTCGCCGGCTGGGGTGCGGAGGCGGCGGCCAAGGACAGTCCAGCCGTCGGACTCCAGCGCGGCGGCGGCGGCGGCTTCCGCGGCCACGCCGCCGGCCTGGTTGGACCGGCCGCGGATGTGGCGGGCGTCAGGCGGCACGGTCGCGGCCGATCAGGGCGAGGCCCTCGGCCACCGAGACGAACTCGCCGCCGGTGCTGACGCGCTCCGCCCCGAAGCGGTCGTCGAACAGGCGGCGGACGGCGGGGACGAAGCTGGTGCCGCCGGTGAGGAAGACATGGTCCACCCGGGGGGTGCCGGCCTCGTTGAGGACCCGGTCCACACGGCGGCGAACCGGGCGATGTCGGCGGCGATCCAGGCTTCGAATTGTTCGCGCGTGATGGCAATGTCGAGCGCCAGGTCCTTGTGGTGGAAAGACAGACGAGTTTCGTCGGCCGTGGAAAGTGCCGCCTTCGCGGCCGAGACGGTTTGGTAGAGGCGGTAGCCCATCTCGTCCTCGATCAACGCGATCAGGTTGGCCAGGCGGTGCGGGTCGCGCGTGCCGGCCATCACCTCGCGCATATCGCGCAGAGTGCGCGGGTTCTTCATCAGCGACAGGCGGTGCCAGCGGGCAAAGGAGGAATACCACTCGGGCGGCACCGGCAGGTCCGTGCCGCCCATCACGCGGTAGGTGGCGCCCTTGCCGAGGCGGGGGGAGATGACGTGGTCGATGATGCGATAGTCGAACACGTCGCCGGCGATTCCGACGCCGGAATGGCCGAGCGGCTCGACGCCCCCGCTTCCCTTTGGCCCAGGCACGAAACGCAGGAGCGAAAAATCGCTGGTGCCGCCGCCGAAATCGCCGATGAGCACGGTGGCGGGAGCATTAAGGGTGCGGGCGAAGCGGTAGCCGGCCCCTTCCGGTTCGTAGGCGACGCCCAGCGCCGCCATGCCGGCCTCGGCGAAAGCGGCGCGCAGGCGGGATTCGCCGAACGCGTCGTCGGTGCGCTCGCCGGCGAAGCGGACCGGGCGGCCGGCGACGACGCGCAATCCGGCGGGTTCGACGCCGGCGGCGGCGAGAAAGCTGCGCAGGAAGGTGGCGATCAGCGCCTCCAGGGTGAAGCGGCGGCCGAAGATCCTGGTTTCCACGAAGCTGCGTTGGGCGAGGTAGGTTTTCATCGACATGATCAGCCGGCTGTCGTGCGGATCGTCGAGATAGGCCTCGATGGCGGGCGGCCCGGCCGCATGGCGAAGGCGGCTGCCCTGGGCGGTGCCGCGTCCGGAGGTTTCGGCCCAGAAGCAGAGCACGGAGCGGAACACGTCCTGGCTGCCGAAGCGGGCGGTGGTGGTGGTGCCGTCGGGGTTCAGCAGGGCGAGCACGGTGTTGGTCGTGCCGAAATCGATGCCGAGCACGGGGGTCATGACGGTGATCCGAGCGAAGGGGGCGCGGGTTTGAGCGCGGTGCGCGCCCGATGGCAAGCCCTAAAATCGCTCCGCGCCGGTTTGTCGCACGGGATCGGGGAAGTCGCGATACAGCGCGAAACTGGCGTTGGTGACCAGCGAATTGACGCCGTGGTGGTGGCCCTCGACCGGCTCGGCACGGCTGGCGGCGTGTTGGAAAGCGGCTTCGAGCTGGGCGAGGTCGCGCACCTCGATCATCACATGCCAGTCGCCCATGCCCTTGAGGCCGAAGCCGAGCTTGGCGCGGGTGGTGCGCCAGCCGGCGATCAGGCCCTGGTCGCGCAGGTGGCCGAGGTAGCGGCCAAGTGCCGCGACAAAATCCATGTCGGACACGCCGGGCTTGGTGTCGCAGTAGATGTGATAGATGTCCAACCTACGGCATTCCGTCCGGCGTTGCCTCGCGTCGGTTGCTCCATTCCTGCACCAGCGTGTAGCCGACGGCCAGCAGCACCGGGCCCAGGAACACGCCGAGCAGACCGAAGGCGATCGCGCCCCCCAGCACGCCGAGCATGGTCAGCAGGAAGGGCAGCTTGGCGCCGCGGGCGATGAAGTAGGGGCGGATGAAATTGTCCGCCGAGCTGATCACCACCCCCCCCCAGACCAGCATGAAGATGCCCCAGCCGGTCTGCCCGCTGGCCAGCAGCCAGAGGCCGGCAGGGATCCAGACCACCGGCGCGCCGATCGGCAGCACCGAGAGCGCGCCGGCCACGACGCCCAGCAGCACCGGGCTCGGCACGCCGGCCAGCCACAGGCCGAAGGTGGTCAGCACGCCCTGCACCACCGCGGTGCCCAACAGGCCATAGACCACGCCGCGCACCGTCTCGCCGGTGACGGCGATCAGCGGGTCGGCCCGGTCGCCGGCGATGCGCCTGACGATCACCACGATGCGTGCGGCCAGCGCGTCGCCCGAGATGTAGAGGAAGAAGGCCACGAACAGGGCCAGCAGGAACTGCAGCACCCCGTTGGCCAGGCCGAGCAACAGGCCGAGGCCGAACTGCACGCCGATGCCGAAATAGGGGCGGAAGAACGCGACCATGCTGGACAGGTCTTGCGCCCAGCGGTTCCACAGATCGGTGATGGTGGGGCCGGCCAGCGGAATATCGAACACCCAGCCGGGCGCGGGGGGCAGGCCGGCGCCCATTGCGTCGGTCAGCCAGCGTTCGATCTGCTGCACATCGTTGGCGCCGCCGGGTGCTGCGAGTGCGAGGGGAACGACGACGACCACGGTGGTGGTGGCCACCATCACCGCGGCCGCACCCGCCGGGCCGAGCCGTAGCCGGTCGCGCACCGCCTCATAGATCGGCCATGTGGTGAAGGCCAGGATCGAGGCCCATAGGATGGCGGAAAGAAAGGGGGCCAGGATCACGAAGCAGCCGAGCGCGATCCCGCCCAGCAACAGGCCCATCAGGATGCGTTCGGCCGACATGTGCCCCCCGTTTCGCCGCCCGTATGGACCGCCTCGGCGACGCAAGCTAGCGTGCCTGCGCTCCCGGAGGAACCGCCATGCCGAAACTGGCCGCCAACCTGTCGATGATGTTCAACGAAGTGCCGTTCCTCGACCGCTTCGACGCGGCCGCGAAGGTGGGGTTTGCCGGCGTTGAGTTCCTGTTCCCATACGATTTTCCGGCCGTGGAGCTGAAGCGCCGGCTGGAGGCCAACGGGCTGACGCAGGCGCTGTTCAACATGCCGCCGGGGGACTGGGCCGGGGGCGAGCGCGGTATGGCCTCGCTGCCGGGGCGGCAGCAGGAGTTTCGCGACAGCGTAAGGAAGGCTCTGGAATACGCTGATATCCTGGACTGCAAGCTGATCCATTGCATGGCGGGGATTCCGCCGGCCGGGACCAGCCCTGTGACGGCTTCTGCCCTGTATGCCGCCAACCTCGCCTGGGCGGGGGAGGAGGCGAAGAAGGCCGGGCGGCGGTTGGCGCTGGAGCCGATCAACCATCGCGACATGCCGGGCTTCCACCTGAACACGGTGGAACAGGGGGCGGCGGTGGTGGATGCGATCGGCATCGACAAGGTTGGGCTGCAGTTCGACATCTATCACTGCCAGATCACCCAGGGCGATGTGACCAAGCGCATGGAGGCGCTGTTCGGGCGCATCGTGCATATGCAGATCGCCGACGTGCCGGCACGCAACGAGCCGGGGACCGGGGAGCTTGGGTGGGAGTTCATCTTCCGCCGCATCGACGAGCTGGGCTACCAGGGCTGGGTGGGATGCGAGTATCGGCCGGCCGGGGACACGGTCGCGGGGCTGGCGTGGCGCGGGCGGTATGGCGTGTGATGCAGGACGCGCGCATTGCCATCGCTGTCATGCTGGACGCCAAGGCCGCGGCACTGGTGGCCCGCTCGGCCGAGGACATGGCGGCCCTGCTGGACGACGGGTTCGTCTATGTGAATGCCAGCGGGCGGCGGGTGGAGCGGGACGGCTACCTCGCGGCATTTACCGGGGACGGGCCGCTCCGCTTCGTGAGCCAGAGGGTCAGCGACCTGGAAGTGTCCGAGCAAGAAGGATTTGCCATCGCCACGATGACGCTGCACGACGTGTTCGACACGCCTGGCGGCCGTTTCGACGGCATGTTGCGCTCCCTGGCGGTGTTTCGCCGGACCGCGCATGGCTGGCGCTGGTCGGGCGGGCAAACTATGAGGCTTCCTGACACACCCTGAGGCGCGCTTCGCTCTAAAACACCCCGAGAACGCGCTTCGCTCTAACACACCCCGAGAACACGCTTCGCTCTAACACACCCCGAGAACGCGCTTCGCGCGATGGAGAGAGTCATGAAAATCGGATTCATCGGCCTGGGCATCATGGGTCGCCCGATGGCGCTGAACCTTCGGGCCGCCGGGCATGAGCTGGTGGTGCCGGAGCGGCGCAGCCTGACGCAGGAGGTGCGCGCGGCGGCGACCGTGGTGGGCGACGTGGCGCATGTCGCCGAGCAGGCCGATGTGATCATCGTCATGGTGCCGGACACGCCGGACGTGGAGGGCGTGCTGTTCGGCCATCATGGCGTGGCCGAGGGATTGAGCAGGGGCAAGCTGGTGATCGACATGTCGTCGATCTCGCCGATCGCCACCAAGGATTATGCGGCGCGGATCAATGCGCTGGGCTGCGAGTATCTCGACGCGCCGGTTTCGGGCGGCGAGGTGGGGGCCAAGAACGCGGCGCTGACGATCATGGTCGGCGGGCCGGAATCGGCGTTCGAGCGAGCGCTGCCGCTGTTCCAGGCGATGGGCAAGAACATCACCCACGTGGGCGTGGAGAACGGCGCCGGGCAGACCTGCAAGGTGTGCAACCAGATCATCGTGGCGCTGAACATCCAGGCGGTGAGCGAGGCGCTGACCTTTGCGAAGAAGGCGGGGGCCGACCCGGCCAAGGTGCGCCAGGCGCTGATGGGTGGGTTCGCCTCCTCGCGCATCCTGGAGGTGCATGCCGAACGGATGATCAACCGCACCTTCGCGCCAGGCTTCCGCATCCGGCTGCACCAGAAGGACCTGAACCTCGCGCTGTCCTCGGCCAAGGAGATGGGGATGGCGTTGCCGAACACGGCGATCGCGCAACAGATGTTCTCGGTAGTGGCGGCGGCTGGGGGCGAGGAACTGGATCATTCGGCAATGGTGCAGGCGATCGAGATCATGTCGGGGATGAAGGACTGATGCCAGGCGCGTGCCGGGCAAGACTTGGGCTGACCGGCGGCGACCGATTCGGAAGCGGTCGGTGGCGATAGCCGTGAAGCTGGAGCGCTGAAATAACACGATTGTAACGCCCATTGCACTGGCGCCGTAACATGTGATGGGACGCTGTCTCGGTTTACGCGAATCGGGCTTGAATTAACTCATCGGCAAGAATATCAACGGTCGGCGGCTCAGGATGAGACGTCGACCGTTTCCGTTTGCATCGTATCGTGAATCGGAAACGGCTAGCACTTGGATCAGGAGGCCCGTCCCGATGCGCTTTACGGAAATCGGCCAGCAACTCCGCGCCTATCGCCTTGAATCCGGCCTGCGGGCGGAGGAGATCGCCGCACGGCTCGGCGTGTCGCGCGCGGCGCTGTATCGCTACGAGAAGGGCGAGGTGATCAAGCTCGACACGATCAAGCGGCTGGCGGAATTGCTGAAAATCTCGCCGCTGTCGCTGCTGGGGATCGGGGTGGAGTACTACAACCGGCCGGTTGGCTACCTGGAGCGGAGTCGCCAGATCGAGGAGACCGCCGACCAGATCCTGATGGTGAACGGGCCGCTGTGCTACCTGACCACATCGGACGGCTATGACCAGGCGCTGGCGGCGGTGTTCGAGGAGGCGGCCGAGGTTGCCGGGGCCGATCGCAGTTCGGCGCGCGCGGCGGCGGAGCAGGTGTTGGGCATCCTGTCGGCCCGCAAGCGGATGTATTCGATGCGCCGGCCGGGCATCATCGCCATGATGCCGGCCGTCCGTGTGCGCGCGGTGCTGGAGCACGGCATCGCGCCGGGGCTTCTGGTGTCGGACCGCACGCGGCGCATGTGCCGCGAGGTGGCGGCCACCGAGGTCGGGCACATCGCCGCGATGATGGATGCGGAACCGATGGGGCTGCAGTTCGGGCTGATCCAGGTGGCCGACCTGAACGGGGGGTTCGAAATCCTGCGTGCACGCGACCGGGCGACGCTGGCAATGAACCCGTTCCATGCCGATTCGAGCCCCTTCGGCGCGCCGGGCGTGGCGATGATCACCGCGGCGGACGAGGCGATCGCCGCACATCAGCGCGTGGCCGAGTCGCAGTGGCGGGAGGCGACCAAGGGAGCCGCGGCGGCGGCCGAAGTGCGCCGGCTGGTCGAGGCCGGGCGGCCGCGCTGAGCCTGCGTCGGGCGGGGCGGGTGGGCAAACCGCGAACGGGCGCCTATTCTGCGCGCGCCATCCTGGGGTGACCATGACCGAACGCCTGTTCCTTGAGGATGCCTACCGGACGCAATCGACGGCGCGCGTGGTCGCGGCGGATTCCGGCGGGATCGTGCTGGACCGGACCATATTCTATGCGCGCTCCGGCGGGCAGCCGGGTGATTCCGGCGTGCTGCGCTGGGACGGCGGCGAATGCCGCATCGGCGAGGCGATCAAGGGCGAAGGCGATGCGATCCTGCATGTGCCCGCCGAAGGCAGCGCCCTGCCCCCGGTAAGCGCCGAGGTTGCGGGCGAGATCGACTGGGCGCCGCGGCTGGCGCTGATGCGAATGCACACGGCCATGCACCTTATGTGCGCGGTGTTGCCGGGCATCGCGGTGACGGGCGGGTCGGTGGGCGGGGAGCGGTCGCGGCTGGATTTCAACCTGCCGGAAGCGCCGGACAAAGCGGCGATCGAGGCGGCGCTGAACGCGCTGATCGAGGCCGACCACCCCGTGTCGCACGAATGGGTGGAGGAGTCGGTGCTGGACACCAACCCTTCCCTGGTGCGCACGATGTCGGTGCAGCCGCCGCGCGGCACCGGGCGGCTGCGGCTGGTGCGGATCGGGGCGGGCGACGCGCCGGTGGACCTGCAGCCCTGCGGCGGCACCCATGTGGCGCGCACTGGGGAGATCGGGCGCGTGGTGGTGCAGAAAATCGAGAACAAGGGCAAGCAGAACCGGCGGATCGTGATCGCGCCGGGTTAAGCGAGACAGCAAGCATGTTCTTTTTTGAAAAAAAGAACCAAAAAACTTTTACCCCCTTTGCGCCGTGGCTAGCTTCACAGCAAATGGATGAAAGTCTTTTTGCTTCTTTTTCTACAGAAAAAGAAGATTCTTTCTTTTTTTAAGGGGATACGACGTGGCACAGCATCCGCTGGTCTCGACCAACTGGCTTGCCGAGCGGCTCGGCCGGCCGGGGATCGTGGTGTTCGACACCACCAAGTACTTGCCGAACGAGCCGAAGGACGGGCGCGCGGAGTTCCGCCTGGCGCATATCCCCGGCGCGCGGTTCTTCGACATCGATGACATTGCCGACCCCGACACGGCACTGCCGCACATGGTGCCGACGCCCGGGCGTTTCGCGCAGAAGCTGGCGGCACTGGGCGTTTCGAACAACACGATGGTGGTGTTCTACGACCAGAAGGGCCTGGCCTCGGCGGCGCGGGGTTGGTGGATGATGGCGCTGTTCGGGCACGACCGGGCGGCGGTGCTGGATGGCGGGCTGCCGAAATGGGTGGCCGAGAAGCGCGCGGTCGAGGCGGGTGACCCGGCGGCGCCGACGACTGGTGAGTTCCGGCCGGATTACCGCGCGACGCGGCTGCGCGGGGTGGGCGACATCCTGGGCAACGTGACGAGTGGCGCCGAACTGGTGCTGGATGCGCGGGCGGCGGGGCGTTTCACCGGGGCGGTGCCGGAGCCGCGGGCGGGAATGCGCTCTGGCCACATGCCGGGGGCGGCGAACCTGCCCTATACCGAGTTGCTGGCGGCCGACCAGACGTTGCTGCCGCCGGCGGCGCTGCGGGCGCGGTTCGTGGCGGCCGGCGTCGACGGATCGCGACAGGTGGTGACCTCCTGCGGCAGCGGGGTGACCGCCTGCATCCTGACGCTGGGGCTGACGCTGGCCGGGTTGCCCGCCGGCGCTGTTTACGACGGGTCCTGGACCGAATGGGGCGGGCGCCCCGACACCCCCGTGGAGGCGAAGTGAGATGAACGACAAGACCGATAAGCACGTGGCGGGGGACCAGAGTTTCTTTACCCGGCTATCCCATGCCGGCCGGGCCGGGACCAATGTGCGCGGCTTCGTCAACGTGCCGGTGCATCGCGGTTCGACGATGCTCTATGCCAGCATGTCGGAGCGGACCGGCGCGGCGAACGAGCGCTTCGAGCAGAAGCCGCATTACGGCACCGGTGGAAGTGAGACGCACTGGGCGCTGGAGAACGTGGTCGCCGAGATCGAGGGCGGCACACGCTGCCAGATCGTGTCCACCGGGCTGGCGGCCGTAACGGTGCCGCTGCTGGCGTACCTGAAGGCGGGTGAGCACGTGCTGATGCCCGATAGCTGCTATGGCCCCGCGAGAGGTTTCTGCGACAACTTCCTGAGCCGCATGGGAATTTCCACCACCTACTACGATCCCTGCATCACCGCCGAGGCGATCGAGGCGCTGTTCCAGGCGAACACCACGGTGCTGTACCTGGAGAGCCCGGGCAGCCACACCTTCGAGGTGCAGGACGTGCCGGCGCTCTCGGCCGTGGCGAAAAGAAAGGGTGCGAAGGTGTTGATGGACAACACCTGGGGCATCCACCACTTCCAGCCGTTCAAGCATGGCGTGGACGTGTCGATCCAGGCGCTGACGAAGTACGTGGTCGGGCATTCGGACGTGCTGCTGGGCTCCATCACCGTGAACTCGCGCGAGGATTGGGAGCGGGTGAAGGGGACATCGAACATCCTCGGCCAGTATGCCAGCCCGGACGATTGCTGGCTGGCGCTGCGCGGGGCGCGGACGATGGGCGTGCGGATGGACCGGCAGGAGAAGTCGGCCGTGGAGGTGGCGGCCTGGTTGCGCGCACGGCCGGAGGTGAAGGCGGTACTGCACCCTGCCCTGCCCGGCGCACCCGGCCACGAGATATGGAAGCGCGACTTCACCGGGGCGTGCTCGCTGTTCGGCATCGTGTTCCGGGAGGACATCCCACGCGAGAGCGTGCATGCGATGGCTGAGGCGTTGCAGCTGTTCGGCAAGGGCGCGTCCTGGGGCGGGTTCGAGAGCCTGGCGCTGCCGACCGGCAGCATCACCCGCACCGCCGGCAGCGGCAATTTCGGCGGCGAGATGCTGCGGCTGCATGTCGGGCTGGAGGATGTGGAGGACCTGAAGGCCGACCTGGAACAGGGCCTCACGGTCCTGAACGCGCGGCGCTAGGCGGTGCCCGCCGACCTTGCCCCGTATGCCGAGTACGCGTTGCGCGATGCAGTGATTCCGGAGCTGCCGAACCACTACCGGGGCAAGGTGCGGGAGAACTACGACCTGGGCGACGGGCGGCGGATCATCATCGCCACCGACCGGCTGTCGGCGTTCGACCGCATCCTGACGGCCGTGCCGCTCAAGGGGCAGGTGCTGACGCAGATCGCCCGGTTCTGGTTCGACCGGACCGGCGATATCTGCGCGAACCATGTGATCGAATACCCGGACCCGAACGTGCTGGTGTGCCGCAGCCTGCGGATCATGCCGGTGGAAGTGGTGGTGCGGGATTACCTGGCCGGCACCACCTCCACCTCGATCCTCTCGATGTACAATTCCGGCCGCCGCGAGATGTACGGCCACCGCTTCCCGGACGGAATGCGCCCGAACCAGAAGCTGCCGGCGACGATCATCACGCCAACCAGCAAGGCGTTTAATGCCGGGCACGACGAGGAACTGACGCCGGCGCAAATCATCGATGGCGGGCTGCTGACGCAAGCGCAATGGGACGAGGTGTCGGCCAGGGCGCTGGCGCTGTTCGCGCGCGGGCGGGAGATGGCGGCGGCACGCGGGCTGATCCTGGTGGACACGAAATACGAGTTCGGCTTCGCGCCGGACGGGTCGATCGTGCTGGCGGATGAAATCCATACGCCGGATTCGTCGCGCTACTGGTTCGCCGGCAGCTATGCGGAGCTGTTCGCGGCCGGGGCGGCGCCCCAGAGCTTCGACAAGGATTTCGTGCGCAGCTGGGTGGTGGCACGGTGCGATCCCTACAAGGACGCGATCCCGGAGATCCCGCGCGACATCGTGCTGGAGGCAGCGCGCATCTATGTGAGCGTGTTCGAGGCGATCACCGGGGAGGCGTTCGCGCTGCCCGATCCGTCATTACCCGTGCTGGATCGGGTGCGGGCAAACCTTGCGATGTATTTTCCCGATGCGGCGCAAGCAAACAAAGATTAAAAGAAATCTCTTCTTTTTCTGAAGAAAAAGAAGCAAAAAGACTTTTTATCCATTTGCTACGCATTTTAATGGATAGGATGGGGCTAAAGGGAAGAAAAGTTTTTTGGTTCTTTTTTTCAAAAAAGAACATACTTGCTTAAGCGCTTCCTTAAGCCGCAGCTCGGCATTTCACACAGGTGCCTTCGGCCTCGATGGTGGCGCCCGTCACCTTGAAGCCGACCGCTTCGGCGGCGTGGACCAGGGCGTGGGCGAGGGCGTGGTCGTCAAGTTCGGTGGCTTGGCCACAGGTGCGGCAGATCAGGAACTGGGCGGCGTGGTGGTGGTCGTGGCCGTCATGGGCGCCGGCGTCGATGCAGCCGACGAAGGCTGAGAGGCGCTCGATACGATGGACGAAGCCCTGTTCCTGCAGGAAATCCAGTGCGCGATAGACGGTGGGCGGGGCGGATGCGCCGCGGTGGCTGCGCAGCCTTTCCAGCAGGTCGTAGGCTCCGGTTGGCGCCTGGGCGTCCAGGATCAGGCCCAGCACCAGGCGGCGCAGTTCGGTCAGCCTGGTGCCGCGGCGTTCGCACAGGGCGACGGCGTGGTCGAGCTTGGCGAGGGTCGCGGGGGTGAATTCCGGCGGCATAGGTGCAATGTAGCAGGCCCGGGGGGTCGAGAACCATGGACAGCACGCAAATCCTGAGCGCCATTGCCTTTGATGCCAACGGGCTGGTGCCCGCCATCGCCCAGCAGCACGACACCGGCGAGGTGCTGATGATGGCGTGGATGAGCCGCGACTCGGTGGCGGAGACGCTGGCCACCGGCCGGGTGTGTTATTTCAGCCGCAGTCGCAACGCGCTTTGGCGCAAGGGCGAGAGCTCGGGGCAGCAGCAGCGTCTGGTGGAGTTGCGGCTGGATTGCGACGGCGACACCGTGTTGCTGCTGGTCGACCAGCTTGGCGTGGCCTGCCACACCGGGCGGCGCGACTGCTTCTTCCGGGCAGCGCGCGACGGGCAACTGGTTGAAATCGCGAGCCCGCTGGTCTCGCCGGAGCAGTTGTATGGCCTTGGCCACTCCCACTAACCCGGTTCCGGTCACGGTCCTGACCGGCTTCCTCGGCGCGGGCAAGACCACGGTGCTGAACCGGTTGCTGCCCAAGCCGGCGATGGCGGGCACGGCGGTGCTGGTCAACGAATTCGGCGAGATCGGCATCGACCACCTGCTGGTGGAGAAGCTGGACGACACCACGATGCTGCTGCCGTCGGGCTGCCTGTGCTGTTCGGTGCGCGGCGACATGGCGCGCGCGCTGCGCGACCTGGTGCCGCGGATACAGGCTGGCGAAGTGCGGCGAGTGATGGTGGAAACCACAGGGCTGGCCGACCCCGCGCCGGTGGTGCAGACGCTGCTGTCCGACGTGATGCTGGCGCGGCATTTCCGCATGGACGGCATCGTGACCGTGGTCGATGCGATACACGGGCTGGCGTCGCTGGATGCGCATGAGGAGGCGGTGCGCCAGGTGGCGATGGCCGACCGGATCGTGCTGACCAAGACCGACCTCGCACCGGCGCCCGCGGCCCTGCTGGCACGGATCGCGGCGTTGAACCCCGGGGCGCCGATGATCCACGGCGATCGCGGCACGATCGACCCCGATGCCATCTTGGAATGCGGGCTGTTCGATGCCGCGGGCAAGATCGCGGACGTGCGGCGCTGGCTCGACGATGCCGCCTGGGGCCGCGGCGGGGCGCATGACGGCTCGATCCACTCGTTCTGCCTGACCTTCGACAAGCCGCTGCACTGGTCGGGCATCGGCATGTGCCTGGAGATGCTGATCGGCACACGCGGCGAAAACCTGCTGCGGGTGAAGGGCATCCTGAACCTGGTGGGCCAGGACCGGCCGGTGGCGATCCATGGCGTGCAGCATATGTTTCATGAGCCGGTGCTGCTGCCGGCCTGGCCGCCGGGGGACCCGCGCACCAGTCGCATCGTGTTCATCACCAAGGATCTGTCGCGCGATACGGTGGAGCAGGGGCTGCTAGCGTTCGAGCGGGCGGCGGCGGGGTAAGGAAGGACCTTCTTTTTCTGGAGAAAAAGAAGCAAAAAGACTTTTCCCCACTTGCGCCGTGGGTGCCCTGTTGAGCACGCTGCAAAGGATCGAAAGTTTTTTGGTTCTTTTTTTCAAAAAAGAACTGCTTCCTTCCCTTCCGCCCTTTCCACCATCCAAGCCGCCAAGGGGCTATGCGGCTTCAGCCTATGCCGCTCCCCTGCGAGCGCTTCGGCGAGGTCCGGAAGGCGCGCGCGGATGGCCGCTTCGGTGAGTGTCCAGTCGATCAGGTCGCGCTGAGCGTGGCTGCCGCCGAAGGAAGTGGTGACGCCGCGGATCGGGTGCAGCACAGCGACGGCCTGGGCGTGGTCCCCGCGGCGGAAGGCGCGGAAGCCTTCGACCAGTGGGATGCCGATGCGGCCGATCCAGCGCGCCGTTTCGGTGCCGGCGGCGGCGGCCTGGCGCATCCGGGCGAGGCGTGCCTCGACCTCGCATTCGCGCCCGGCACCGAGATCGGCCAGGGTCGCGTGCCAGTCGTTGAACGGATAGGTCGTGCCGTCGGCGTGGCGGGCCCAGGCCTCGGCGACGTCGCCCCAGCGCGGGCCGGCATCGCCGCCGCTCAGTTCGATGCGCCAGAGCAACGCGGCGGCGTCGATCAGATTGACGGCGATCGGGCTGGGGGTGGCGCGCACCTGCGTGTCGTAGAGGGCGAGCGCCTGGTCCACCTGGCCCAGTTCCAAGTGGAACAGGCTGCGGTGCCACCAGTTGTGGATGCGGAAGAAGCAGGCCTCGCTCGCCCAGTGCGGCTCGCGCGTCGCCATCCAGGTGATGCCTTCTTCGGCGCGACCCTGCATCTCCATCACATGGGCGACGGCATGGTGCGCCCAGGCGTCGCGCGGCTCGGCGGCAAGGGCGGCGCGGCCGGACTCCTCGGCCTCGGCGTAGGCGCCCGATTCCTCCAGCCCGAAGGCGCGCATGCCAAGCAAGGCGGAGCGTCCCGGCAGGTCGGCGGGCCAGTGCGGCAGGGCGCGGTCGATGCGGTCGCGCAGGCTGGCGGCGTCGGCGCGGAAGAAATCGACCAGGTGCCCGGCCTGCAACGCCAGCAAGTCGCGCGGAAAGGCAGCGTTGTGGGCGATGCACAGTGCGCCCGCGCGGGTCCATTCGCCGGCCAGGATCGACCGCGTCACCTGCGCCAGCGAATTGGCGCGCGGGTCCGCCGGCAGGGCGGCGGCGGCATCGAGCATCGCGGTTGCGGCGCGGTTGGCACCGGGTTCGGTGGCGAGCGCAAACAGCAGCGCCTTGGCCACCGGGGCAAGCGCCATGGCGGGGGAAGCGGCGGCCGCCTCGTCCAGGGCTGCAATCGGGTCGCCGTGAAACAGGCTGAACGCCTCCACCGCGCGGTCATAGGCGGCGGCGGCGGCGGGCGTGGCGTGGGCGAGTGGGGTGCCGTGGCGGTCGAGCATGGGTGCCTCTCAGCTGTGGCCTGGGGCGGTGCCACGGGAAGGACACGCGCCCGGCGCCGATGTTACGCGGCGGACGGCGGTGGGTGAATGGCGGGGGGGCGAGACAAGCAACACCAAGCGTCGCATGATGCCGGCCTGACGTGACCGTGTTGCCGAGGTGCCGATGCGCGCTCCCTTTCCCTGCCATCCGCTCGCGCGCCGTTCGCTGCTGGCCGGCGCCGCGGCGCTGTCTTTGCCTCGTGCCGCCTCGGCTACGCTGCCCAAGCGCGGCGGGCGGCTGACGGTGGCGGCTGATTCGGAACCGCCGAACCTCAACCCCGCGATCATCGCCAGCAACGGCGTGTTCTTCGTTGCCAGCAAGGTGATCGAGCCGCTGGCCGAGGCGGCCTTTGGCGGGCGCGACGGGCTGGCGCCGCGGCTGGCCACGGGATGGGAGGCGGCGGCGGATGGACGGTCGATCACTTTCACCCTGCGCCAGGGCGTGACGTGGCACGACGACCGGCCGTTCACCTCGGCCGATGTCGCGTTCTCGGCCATGGAGGTGTGGAAGAAGTTGCAAAATCTCGGCCGCGCGGTGTTCCGCGACCTGGAGGCGGTGGAGACGCCTGACGCCCATACCGCGGTGTTCCGCTTCGCCGTGCCGACGCCGGCGCAGATGATCCGCAACGCGCTGCCGGTGGTGACCTCGGTGCTGCCGAAACATCTGTACGAAGGCACCGACATCATGCGCAACCCGGCCAACCAGAAGCTGGTCGGCACCGGACCGTTCCGATTCGCCGAGCGGCGGCCGGGAGAGTACACACGACTGGTGCGCAACCCGACCTACTGGGAGGCCGGGCGGCCGCATCTGGACGAGATCATCTATCGCGTGCTGCCGGATCGCGCGGCGGCGGGCAACGCGCTGGAGGCGGAGGAGATCCAGCTCGCCGCCTTCTCCGCCGTGCCGCTGGCCGACCTCGACCGGATCGGCAAGGTTCCGGGTATCAAGGTGATCTCCACCGGCTATGAGGGGCTGACCTATCAGCTGGTGGTGGAGATCAACCATCGGCGCAAGGAGTTGTCCGATGTGCGGGTACGCCGGGCGCTGGCCCATGCGATCGACCGCGATTTCGTGGTGCGCACGATCTTCCGTGGCTATGCCGCCACCAGCCAGGGGCCGGTACCGAAGAACGACCGCGTGTTCCATGCCCAGGACGTGACCGGATACGGCTTCAACCCGGCGCGGGCGAATGCGCTGCTGGACGAGGCGGGGTATCCGCGCGCGGCGGACGGGGTGCGTTTTCGCCTGCGCCTGCTGCCCGCGCCGTTCTTCAACGAGACGCGGCAGTTCGGCGATTATCTCCGACAGGCGCTGGCGGCGGTGGGGATCGATGCGACGATCGTGTCGAACGACACGCCGGCCCATCTGCGTGCCGTCTATACCGACCGCGCCTTCGACATCACGGTGGCCTCGCCGGTGTATCGCGGCGATCCGGCGATCTCGACGACAATCCTGTTCCAGAGCGGGCTGCCGGCCGGCGTGCCGTTCGCCAACCAATACGGCTACGAGAACGCCGAGGTCGACGCGCTGATCCGCCAGGCCGCCGGCACGATCGACGACGCCGAGCGGGTGCGGCTGTATCGCGCCTTCCAGAAGCAGGTGACCGACGACGTGGCGCTGATCAACGTGGCGGAGTTCAGCTTCATCACGGTGGCGCGCGACAACCTGGCCGGGGTGTCGAACAACCCGCGCTGGGCGGTGTCGAACTGGGCCGACCTGGACTTTATCTAGCAGCATGCGCCGCGCCCTCGCGCTGCTGCGCCGGCGGGTGCTGGGCGTGGTGCCGGTGTTCGCCCTGGTCGTGCTCGGCGCCTTCCTGCTGCTGGAAGCGGCCCCGGGTGACGCGGTCGATGCTTACCTGGCCGGCATCGGCGGCGGCGATGCGGCACAGGTGGCATCCTTGCGCGCCGAGTGGGGGCTCGATGGCGGCCCCCTGCCCCGGCTGATCGCCTATGTGTCCGCGTTGTTGCGCCTCGATCTCGGCTGGTCGAGCGCGTTCCAACGCCCGGTGCTGGAGGTGGTGCTGGAGCGGCTGCCGAACACGCTGCTGCTGATGGGCATGGCGACCCTGCTGGCGCTGTCGCTCGGCTCGCTGCTGGGCATCGTCTGCGGCGCGCGGCCGGGATCGCTGCGCGACCGGGCGCTGTCGCTGACGGCGATCGCCATCTATGCCATGCCGGGGTTCTGGCTCGGGCTCGTGCTGATCGTCGCCTTCAGCGTGGAGTTGCGCTGGCTGCCGAGCGGCGGCATCGAGACGGTCGCCTCCGGCCTGTCGGGCCTGGACCGCGCCACGGACATCGCACGCCACCTGGTGCTGCCGGTGCTGTCGCTCGGCCTGGTCTACATGGCGCTGTACCTGCGGCTGATGCGCGACGGCATGGCGGAGCTATGGAGCCAGGATTTCGTGCGCGCGGCGCGGGCGCGGGGCATGACCGGGACGCGGCTGGCGCTGCGGCACGTGGCGCGCAACGCGCTGCTGCCGGTGGTGACCATGCTCGGGCTGCAATCGGCGGCGATGCTGGGCGGCAGCGTGGTGATCGAGAGCGTGTTCGCCATCCCGGGCCTTGGCCGGCTGGCCAGCGAGGCGGTGTCGCGCCGCGATACGCCGCTGCTGCTCGGCGTGGTGCTGCTGAGCGCGGTGGTGGTGATGCTGGTGAACATGCTGGTCGATCTCGCCTATGCGCTGCTCGACCCGCGCGTCGGCAGCGGGACGGGCGGCAGCGGGGCGGGCGGATGAACGTGTTGCGCCGCATGCTGGCCACCGGGGAGGGGCTGGCGGGACTGGCGATGCTGTCGGTGCTGGTCGCCGTGGCGCTCGCCGCCCCGCTCCTCGCCCCCGGCGACCCACTGGCGATCCGTGGCGACCCGCTGCTGCGCCCATTCCAGGAGATCGCCCATCCGCTCGGCACCGACCGCCTGGGGCGGGACGTGCTCTCGGCGCTGATCCATGGCGCGCGCACCTCGCTGCTGGTGGCGGTCAGTGCGGCGGCGGCGGCACTCTTCATCGGCATCACCGTCGGCACCATCGCCGGTTTCCTCGGCGGCTGGGTGGACGAGGTGCTGATGCGCGTGGCGGAGGCGTTCCAGACCGTGCCGGCCTTCCTGCTGACCCTGGCACTGATCTCGGTCACCGGCCCGCGTGCCACCACGATCGTGCTGGGCATCGCCATCGGCGCCTGGATGCAGCCCGCCCGCATCACCCGCGCCGAGATCCTGAGCTTGCGCGAACGCGATTTCGTCGCCGCAGCCCGCGTCGTCGGCATGCGCCCGCTGGAGATCGCCTTCCGCGAAGTGCTGCCGAACGCGCTGACCCCGGTGGTGTCGCTCGCGGCGGTGATCGTGGCCGCTGCCGTGCTGATCGAGGCGGCGCTGTCGTTCCTCGGCTTCGGCGACCCCAACCGCGTCACCTGGGGGAGCATGATCGCCGAGGGCCGCACCGTGCTGCGCCGCGCGCCGTGGTTGTCGATCATCCCGGGCATCGGCCTGGTGCTGACGGTGCTGGCGGTGCACCTGACCGGGCGCGGCATCGGCCATGCGCTCCGGGCACGGCGGGTGGTGGCGTGACGATGTTCGCGGTGCAGGACCTATCGGTGGCCTATGGGCGGGTGCCGGCGCTGTCGGGCGTTTCGCTGTCGCTCGCGCAGGGGCGGCGCCTTGCAGTGCTCGGCGAGAGCGGATCGGGCAAATCCACGCTCGCCATGGCGCTGTGCGGGCTGCTGCCGGCGGGCGCCACGGTGTTGGGCGGCATCGCGTTCCCAAGCCTCGGCGCGCCGGTACTGGGCCGCGACATCGGTGTGGTGTTCCAGGACCCCGGCGGCAGCCTCAACCCGGTGCTGACCATCGGCGAGCAGATCGCCGAGGTGGCGGTGGTGCATCGCGGGCAGAGCTGGCGCAGCGCGCGTGCCCATGCGGCGCGGCTGCTTGACCGGATGGGCATCCCCCACCCCGCCGAGGCGCTGCGCCGCCATCCGCACGAGTTCAGCGGCGGCCAGCGCCAGCGCATCGCCCTCGCCGCCGCGCTGGCGGCCGACCCGGTGCTGCTGATCGCCGACGAGCCGACCAGCGCGCTCGACACCGTGGTGCAGCACGCGATCGTCGCGCTGCTCGACGGGCTGGTGCGCGAACGCGGCCTGACCCTGCTGTTCGTCACGCACGATATCGCGCTGGCCTCGATGCTCGCCGACGAGGTCGCGGTGCGGCACGGCGGGCGGCTGCTGGAAGCAGGTCCGGTGCAACAGGTGTTCCGCACCCCCGCCCACGCCTACACGCGCGCCCTGCTGGCCACGCGGCTGGACCTCGACACACCGCTCGCCGCGCGCCTGCCGGAGATCGGGCCCGACTTCACCGTCAGGGTGCCAAATGGCTGAGGCGCTATTGGAGGTGCGGGGCCTGCACAAGCGCTTCGCCCGCGCCGGGCGCGAGGTGGCGGCCGTGGACGGCGTGGACCTCGCCATCGCCGCCGGCAGCACGGTCGCGCTGGCCGGCGCGTCCGGCTGCGGCAAGTCCACCCTGGCGCGCTGCGTCATGCGGCTGATCGCGCCGGATGCCGGCACAATCCGCTTCGCCGGCACCGACCTGCTGGCGCTGGGCGGGGCCCGACTGCGCGCCCTGCGTCCGCGCTTCCAGATGGTGTTCCAGGACCCGTCGACCGCCTTCAACCCCCGCGCCACGGTGCTGCGTGCCCTGTCCGACCCGCTGCGCGTCCACGGCCTCGCCCCGCCGGCGCAATGGCGGGCGCGGGCGCTGGAGTTGCTCGACATGGTGCGCCTGCCCGCTTCCCTGATCGACCGTCGGCCGCACGAACTCTCCGGCGGCCAGCGCCAGCGCGTGGCGATCGCCCGGGCGCTCGCGACGAACCCCGACCTCGTGGTGCTGGACGAACCGGTCTCCGCACTGGATGTGTCGGTGCGCAACGCGGTGCTGAACCTGCTGATGGACGTCCAGGACCGCACCGGCGTCGCCTACCTGCTGATCTCCCACGACCTCGCCGTGGTCCGCGCCATCGCCGGAACCGTCGCTATCATGGAGGCTGGCCGCATCGTCGAGCACGGCTCGGTCACCGAGGTCTTCGCCCACCCAGGGACCGTCACCACAAGCCGCCTCCTCGCCGCCGTCCCCCGCCTCCCCCTGGCCTGACCCAAGCCGCACTCCCCCCTCCGCACTCCCCCCCCCCGCACTCCCTCTCGTCATTGCGAGCGCAGCGAAGCAATCCAAGCCCGATGCCAGGCCCGGCGCAAATCGTGCCCGATCCATCCTGGATCAAGGCGTGCCGGCATACCCCCCTGCGTCGGCAGCCCAGTCCCGCGTGCCATCAACGTCACGCCAATAATTTGTTCCTATTATACGAATTTTTTCTATCCTCCGACGCAAATCGGTGCGATACTATGACCGATGTCCCTTCCCGCCACCTCACGGCACCAAGCCGCCACGGCCCACGCTGTCGCGACCCCGGCGCCCCTGACCGATGCCGATTCCCCCCTCCTTGCGGGGACGGAGAATCACGTCCGGAATCTGGCGCTCCTCCTCCTGCGCCTGTCCGCGGACATCACCCTCCTGCGCGCCCTGTTCCTGGCCCTCATCGCCCCCCTCCTCGTCCGGTGCCGCCGGGAAGCAAGCGGCCCCTGGTACCTCTCCTCCTCCGACCAGGACGGCATCGACGCGATGTCGCCCCGCGGTCAGCGCGCCGCAAGGCGCCTCCTCGCCTTCATCGGCTGGGCGCTGGCCGGGCATCGCCGCCGCGGCATGCGCCGCCATGCGCGCCCCGCGGGGGGTGCGGCACCCAGCCTGCACCCCAACCGCGGCCCCCGCGCACCCCCCTGCCCCGGCTGATCCCCCGACACCCCCCGAATCCGTCGCGAAACCCCCGCTTCCGGCGGCGATGACTCGCGCGCACGCCTCAGCCCAGTTCCCGCACTACCCAGGCCAGCACCAGGTACCGCCCCACCTTCGCCACCGTCACCAGCACCAGGAAGTGCCACAGCCTCTCGCGCAGCATCCCCGCGATCACCGTCAGCGGATCGCCGATCACCGGCACCCATGACAGCAGCAGCGACCAATATCCCCACCGCGCATACCGTGCCCGCGCGCGCTCCAGCGCCGCCGGCGAGGCGGGGAACCACGGCCGGCCGGCGAAGCGCTCCACCGCCCGGCCGAGCGCGTAGTTCACCACGCTGCCCAGCACGTTGCCGACGCTGGCGACCAGCAGCAGGGCAGCAAGCGGCTGGCGGTCGGCCAGGATCAGCCCGACCAGAACCGCCTCGGACTGCATCGGCAGGATGGTCGCCGCCAGCAGGGCCGCCAGGAACAGCCCGCCATAGGCGGCGATGTCGACCATGTCAGTCCTGCATGAACCGCGTCACCACGTTGCGGATCAGGGTGGAAACCTGGTTGTCGAAATTGTTCCACGGCAGGCTGCCGCAGAAGGTGATCGACCCCACCGAGAACACCGCACCGCCACGCGCCGTGGTGAAATAGACCATGTCGCTGCGGATCAGCGGATCGGGTGCGTTGGTCATCTTGTTCTCGCGCGGCTGCAGCACGTCTTCCGGCGTCACGCCGAAATGCGCCTGGTGGCCTTCGGAGCGGCACAGCACCACGGTGTTCGGCGGCGAGCCGAGCAGCGGGTCGGCGCGGTCCAGCTCGAAGCCCGCCGCGCCACCGCCGGAGAAGCCGAAATCGCCGATCACCTCGCCGTCGACGCCGTCGAAGATCCAGGCAACCTCCGGCGCATGGCTTTCCGGCAGGCGGCGGTAGTACGAGCCTTCGAAGCGCCCCTGTGCGGAGAAGCCTACGCCTGCAAGCTTCTGCGGCGCGCGGTCCTGCCGCCGCCACAACCCGCCATAGCCGCCGTCGAACTGGTGGTAGTATTCGCCGGGATCGGCGGCCCAGGCGCGAGTGCCGGATTCGGTACGGCGCAGTTCCAGCGTGTCCGGCACCAGCGGGGTCGCCGCCACGCGCCAGTAGAAGCCGTTGCCGCCGAGATACATCAGGCGCCCGCCGGTGGCGGTATAGTCGCGCAGGGCATCGAGCGTGCCCATGCTGTGGTATTCCGGATGCGAACCGGTCAGCACCACATTGTAGCGCGCCAGCAGGTCGGTGCCCTCGGCCTCGATGTCATGGTCGGTGATCGCGTCCCACGCGATGCCCATGGCGTCGAGCCAGGCGGCGAGATGCATGTCGGCCGGGAAATGGCGCAAGCCGGAGCCTCGGGCATCGGGATAGGCGAGGTAGCCGGGGCGGAAGGTGAGGATCGGCCGACGCATCGAGGAATGCGCCACGCCCGAGCCGTCCACGTGCCAGTCATAGGTGGACAGCCCGAACTGCTTGTGGTCGCCGGGATGATGCGGATAGCTGCCCGGCCAGGCGGCGCGGCGCTCGCGATAGGCATCGTCGTAGTTGCCGCGGTCGTAGTTGGCATAGACCTGGTAGGTGTAGGTGGAGAACAGCAGCGCGACCTTCGCGGTGGCGGTGCCCGGCGGCGGCAGCACAAAGAAAGGCACCACATCCTCGTGCGCCCCCGCGCGCAGCCGCACGCCATACACGCCGCTCGGCAGATCCGCTGGCACCGCATAGCAAAAATCCGTCTCCCAGGCGCAGTCGTAGAGGTCGTCTGCATGGAAGTGGATCGCTGCATACTCATCCGGCGCATGGCGCCAGTTCAGTTCGCGCCCTGTCCAGAACGCGCCGCGGGCGGCACGGGTCGGCAGGTTCACCAGCCTTCCGTGCCAGCGATGCGGCCCGCGATCGGTGATGCGGTCGGTGTCCTGCCCGAGCGAGAAATCCCACCACGCATGCAGCACGGTGCGCGCCATGGCGGCAGGTTCCAAAACTGTCGCGCCATCGAACGCGCCGCGCAGCAGCATGGGATGTTCGAGCCGGCCGTTGAAATGGTCACGGCCCGGAGGCGCGCCACCGTCCGGGGCCGCGGCCAGCAGCAAGTGCTGCGGTGGCGGAAGAGTCGCGGTCAGGCTCGCGCTGCCGCTGCCGTCCTCGCCCCAGTCGCTGTGCAGCTTGGTCTGGATCAGGCGGATGCCGGCGCCGGTCACGACAAGGCGCAACTCGTACCACCGCCGCTCGGCCATCGGCGCGGCCACGCGACACTCCTGCCCATCCACCCGCAGCACCGCCCCGTCCGCGCTGACATGCAGACAAACGCCCGCCCAGCCCAGGACCGCCTGCGCCCGGCCATCCAGCAGCCAGGGCTGCACGCGCACGCTCAGCGTCCAGTCGCCATCCGGCGCAAAGCCCGCGCAGTCGATTTCGGCCCAGGAGCCGCTGTGCACCGGCTTCACCCGCCCCGCATAGGCCCCGGCGAAGGCAGCCGGAACCGGCTCCATCCGAACCCCCGGCCCAGACGGATTGGGATCGGCGCTGCGGATGCGCACCAGATCAGCGCGGTACTCGGCCTGCGCCGAGGAAACCTTGAGCTCCAGCCTGCCGCCGGCCCGCACCGAGAAGCGGTCGGCGTAGCCAATGATCGGGATCATGCGACGTCCCGCGGCAGTGTCTCGAGGGCTGCCCCGAAGCGGCGCATCATCTCGTCGATCTCGGCCTCGGTGATGATCAGCGGCGGCGAGAAGTTGATCGTGTCGCCCACCACGCGCAGCAGCAGCCCCTGGTCCATCATCGCCTGCTGCATCGCCTGCCCGCGCACGCCCGGCTGGCCCTTGATCGGGTGGAACTGAACCGCCCCGCCCAGCCCCAGCGCACGGGTGTTGAACACCAGCTCATGGCCTGCGAACGAATGGATATGCCGGTGCAAGCCGGGCGACACGCGGCGCACATGGCCGACGAGGTCGCGCTCCTCGATGATCTCCAGCATCCGCAGCGCGACAGCAGCGGCCACGGGATGCCCGGCATAGGTGGCGGCGTGCGGCATGGTGCCGATCACGTCCGACGCGCGCTCCAGCCCATTGTAGAACTCGCCGGACATCACGATGGCCGAGATCGGCATGTAGGCCGCCGAGAGCGCCTTGGCCAGCGACATGCAGTCCGGCATGAAGCCGAATGTCGCGGCGGCGAACAGGTTCCCGGTGCGGCAGAAACCGGTGATCACCTCATCGTCGAAGAACAACACGCCGTAGCGGGCCAGGATCTCCTGAAGCCCCGTGAGATACCCCTCCGGCGGCAGCACGCAGCCGGCGGAATACGAGACGGGATCGAGGATCATCGCCCCTACCGTCTCCGGCCCCGCCGCCTCGATCGTCTGCTCCACCTCCAGCAGCATCCGCGCGGTGAACTCCGCCTCGCTCTCGCCCACCAGCGCGCGGTTGACGAAATCGGGCTGACCGACCGTCAATACGTCGTCCATCGGCAGGTTGAATGTGGCCGCCGTTCCCGGGAAGCCGCCCAGCGCGGCGGTGGCCATCGTGCCGCCATGGTAGCTGCCGGTCCGGGCGATCACCTTGGTGCGCTTCGGCTGGCCGAGATAGGCGTTGCGGAAGCGCATGAACTTGATCAGGAAATCGTTCGCCTCCGACCCCGTCGAAGCAAAGGCGACCCGCGCATCCTTCATCGGCGCCATCTGCGCCAGCTTCTCGCCCAACGCCAGGGCGGCCGGCACGGTGCGATAGACGCCGGAGGCAAAGGCCGGCAAGGAGCGCATCTGCCGCACCGCCGCTTCCACCAGGTCCTCGTCGGAGAAGCCGAGTGCCGCGCAGTAGAAACTGGCCGTGCCCTCGATGTATTCGCGCCCGTTCTCGTCGATCAGGAAGATGCCGCGCCCGCGCTCGATCACCATCGGCCGGGTGGTCCGTGCCCGGCGCAGGTTGGTGAAGCCGATCAGCGCCGCGTTGTCGGGGTTGTTGTCGCCTCGGGAAATGCGCATCGCTGGCCTCCGGTCCGGTTCGCGCGCAGCGTGGAATCGCCCGCAGGCGTCGTCAATCGCGGTTTGCCCACCAGATGAGCCTGGAAGATACTGGCGTCACAGGCGCGCCGCTGATGGATGCGCCGCGGAGAAGTCGCATGAGCATCGAGTTCTGGACCTGGAACACGCCGAATGGCCGCAAGATCAGCGTGGCGCTGGAGGAAATGGGCCTGCCCTACACCGTGCATCCGGTGAACATCAGCAAGAACGAACAATTCAATCCGGATTTCCTCAAGTTCTCGCCCAACAACCGCATCCCCGCCATCATCGACCCCGACGGGCCCGACGGGCAGCCGATCAGCGTGTTCGAAAGCGGCGCGATCCTGGTTTATCTCGGCGCCAAGACCGGGCAGTTCTGGCCATCGGACCTGCGGGCGCAGGTGCCGGTGCTGGAATGGCTGATGTGGCAGATGGGCGGCTTCGGCCCGATGCCCGGGCAGGTGCACCATTTCCTGGCCGTCGAGAACGAGCAGGACCGGCGCTACGGGCTGGAGCGCTACAGCAAGGAAACCAAGCGCCTGTATGGCGTGGCCGACCGCCGCCTGGGTGAAGTGGAGTTTTTCGCCGGCGACATCTCCATCGCCGACTTCGCCATCCTGGGCTGGGCCTGGCGCCACGAGCGACACCAGGTGGATCTCGCCGAGTTCCCGAACGTGAAGCGCTGGTACGAAACCATGATGGCCCGCCCGGCCACCCGCCGCGGCTTCGAAGTGGCGCTGAGCTAGGCGGGCACGGACGGCATTTGACGCTGTGCCCGCCACCCCCTAGAAGGAATGCAGCAAACGTCGTGTGACTTGCTTCTCCAGGCGGAGGGGTGGCCGAGCGGCTGAAGGCGACGGTTTGCTAAATCGTTGTAGGTGTTAAAGCCTACCGTGGGTTCGAATCCCATCCCCTCCGCCAATTTTCACGGAACTTGAGTTCGTTGAAGGCTTCCGAACTGCATTCCCGACAAGGAATCAGCGTTGAGCCGATACACCGGTCACGCCGGTCAACATGCTGGGCAACCCGACGTGACTGAACTGACGGTGGGTCATATGGCGACGCAACGGTGGCACCTGCGATGAGCTGTCCAGGCCGACAATCTCGCGCCTGCCACCCTTGCCGACAGCCCGTCGTCTACCGCTTCGCGCTGACCCCCCTTCGGCATCGGCCTCGATCAGCAACCGCGTCGCCGGCTGCGCAACAAGGCGCAGGACATCGCGACCGACGGCTATGGCCAGCACCCCGGCCTCACCTTTCCCTCGGTCACCTTCTCCCCGTGCGGATCAGGATGACGCCTCGCAGCTCCACCACTCTGGCGCGATCCACGAGTAACCCCCGCCTAAATCCTGACGTCGTTCGAACGTCCGCCACCAATGCGGACGCCCTCACCTGGCCGCCTCCTCAGGTTGGCGCTGAAAAGATGAAGTCGCCCGCCGACAACTGGGAGGTCGTCACGCCCACGAAAGCGACGAAGCTCGCCACACCCGCGGTCTCACCGAGGTAGAAGTGCGTGAAGGCGGGGGTATCGACGCCCCGGGCGAGGAGCTCGGCCGGGGTCAGCCCGAAGGCCGAGACGTCCACCTTGTCCACCCCAACCTCGAAGCCGTGGATGTAGTCGCTGCCGGTCCCGGCCTGCATCACCACCGTGTTGACCCCGTCGGCGGTCTCGGCGAGGTCGTAGAGTTCAAGCGAGATGATGTCGGCACCGCCGCCGGAGCGGATGGTGTTGTTGCCGCCATATGCCAGGATGAAGTTCAGCCCGCTGTTGCCGACGATCTCGGTGTGCGCCATGGCGCCGCCGCCAATGATGTAGGTACCGCCGGGGTTCGCGGCGCTGGCCTCTTCGGCGATCACCAGCCGCTCGCCGACCGAGTAGAAGTCGCCGAAAATCTGCCCGGTGGAGACGATGGTGTCGAAATCGCCCGCGCCGCCCTCCATTCCGGGCACCAGCGCGCCCTCATAGACCACGTCGGCGATCATGCCGACGCTGCCGCGCACCCGATAGGTGTCGTTGCCCACGCCGCCTAGCAGGATGTCGACGGCATCGCCGTCCGCACCGCCCTCCAGCGTGTCGTTGCCGGCCCCACCGATGATGAGTTCGCTACCCGCGCCACCGCGCAGCACGTCATGGCCCTCGCCGCCGTCGAGATAGTCGTTGCCGCCGCTGCCTTCGATGAAGTCGGCCCCGCCGAAGCCAAACAGCGCATCGGCCGAGTTGGTGCCGATGATCGTGTCGTCGAACACGCTACCGGCGGTGATGAATACGAGGCCCGGCGTCGGACCCGAGTAGACGGGATTGACCACCTCCGTGGTCACGCCCGCGATGCTGACGTACACCGAGGTCGGCGACAGCACCGTGTCGGCGCGCGCCGCCATGTTCTGGATGCGCGTATCGGCGGCCGGCGCGGTATCGACCTCGTTGAACGCAGTCACCTCGGTGGCGTGGTTGGCGGCGATATAGTCCGCGAACACCTTCTGCTCCCGGCCCGCCGTCGCGAAGGCGGTGCCGCTGCCGCTGAACAGGTCGACCCGGTTGGTGAAGCTGACGCCGGTCATATAGCCGTCGCCGCCGTCGAGCAGGAAGTTCAGCATCACCACGTCGAAGGTGCGATCGGGGTTGCCGACCACCACGCCGTCCTTCATCAGCACGTCGCGCACCGACCCGTTGTCGTTCAACACCGCGAGGGTCAGGACGCGATCGCCGGCGGCGCGCGTGGCATCGAAGCTGAACGAAATGCCGCCGACCTGCGGGAACGCGCCAGGTGTGGCGCCCGGGGCAACGCCGCGCAGAGCGTTCTCGACCACGGCGGCGAGGTTGGTGGCGGTGAACCGAGCCACCGACAGGCCATTGTTGAAGCGCAGCGCGTTCTCGATGTCGAGCTGGCTGATGCCGCCTTCGGGCTTGCCAGCCGAGGGGTTGGCGATCGGTGGGCGCTCCACGGCGATGGGCTGGCCGCTGATCACGCCGATTTCGGCACGGATGCCGCCGCCGTTCTTGAGGCTGACACTGACGGTGGGAACCACGACCCGCGCGGCGGCAAGGTTCGCGTCGGCGGAGAGGTTGCCGAAATTCGTCTCCTCCGTGCGGACCTCGGCGCGGCGGCCGTCAAGGAACACGCTGGTGCGGCCGAACACGGCGCCATCCTTGACGTTGATGACCCCCTGCACCGCATCGGCCAGTTGCTTGACCTCGCCGCCGCGGGTGCCGTCGGCGAAGTAGACGTTCGGGTCGGTGGTAGCCCAGAGCGACTGCACCACCGCATCGGTGGTGGCGAAGGCGCCGGACACGGCCGGATCGACCGCACCGGTGCCCAGCGGGCCGGTCGCATCCGGATCGGCGACTAGCACGCCGTTGCCGTCGAAAGTGGCGACGAGGCGGCCGACATAGGAGTATTCGCTGCCGGTGTTGACGACCATGACCGGCCTGCCATCGGCCCCGGCGAGGGTCACCGGATAGGTGTTGCCCGCCGTATCGCCGGCGCGCAGCGTGTCCTGGCTGTCGGCGAACACCGCATGGCTGCCGCCGGCGATGATGATGTCCACGCCGGTCATCAGCGGGGCGAGCTGCTGCTCGAGGCTATTCTGCTGCAGGTGGCTCAGCAGGATGATCTTGTTGATGCCGATCGCCGTCATCTGGTCGACATAGGGCTGCAGGATCGTGGCAAGCTCCGCCACGTTGTTCACGCCGCCGTCGCCGGCGGGGTCGAGCACCTGCACGTTGGTGGGCGAGGAGATCTGGCGCAGGATCTGCGTGGTGACACCAAGCACCCCGATGGTCTGCCCGCCCTCGTTGATGGTGGTCCAGGGCGAGATCTGTGAATCCAGCGCCTCGTTGGTGACATTCTGGTTGTTGGACAGGTCCGCCGCCGTGGTGGCGTAGGTTGAGGCGTCGCGCAGGGTGGAGGTGAACAGGCCGCGCAGGGCCGCATCGCCGGTGGCGCTGCCGCCGATGCCCAGCGGATTGGTGCCGGTGAAGTCGAGGTTGGCCGACAGGTAGGGGAACTGGGCGCCGATGTTGGAAACGCGCGCGGCGTTCTGCGGCGCCGCACTGCCCGCGCCGGCGCCTGCCGCGATGGTGTCGATCGCATCGGCGACGGCGGTGGTGCCGAGGTCGAACTCATGGTTGCCGAACACCGAGGCCTGGATGCCGATGGCGTTCAGCATGGCGATATCGATGCGTGCCGCGCCCTCGCGCAGGCCAGAAAGGTCGAGCGCCGGGTTGCCCAGCAACTGCTTGTAGAAATCCTGCAACGCGGCGCGCACGGCGCTGTCGCCACCGGCCGAAAGGAAGGGGCCGGGAATATAGTTGTCCCCGGAGGACAGCGTGATGCTGTTCGGCACCAGCTCTTCCAGGTGGTCGACAATGGCGGCAAAGCGCGGCGCGTTGGCGGAGGCGGCGAGCCCGGCCTCGAAATCTGACCCATGCAGGATCTGCAGCGTATACGGGGCGGGCGCAGCAGGTGCGATGCTATAGACCGTGGTGGTGGCGCTGACCTCGTTGGCGACGAATAGCCGTGGCGTTGCCCCGCCTACGAACTGCAGCACCTCCGGCGCCACGTTGCCCGGCGTCTTGATCAGCCCGGCATAGCTGGCCGTGGGGGCCGCACCCGAGGTATCAATGGCGAAGGACATCACCGCATTGGCACGCTCCAACCCGACGAAGGCGTAAAGCTGTCCGTTCACGGTGCCGAGCGTGATGCCCTCGGGCTCCGCACCCTTGTTGTCGTCGCGGCCTTCAAGGGCAGCGGGGTCGGGCGCGACGGCGGCGATGATCTCATCGATCATGCGCCCGCTGTCGAACACGCGCACCAGCGTGTTCGCCGCGGTGACTTCCCAGATCGAGAAGCTGCGCGCGCCAAACACATCCAGCCGGTCGAGATCCCCGTCCCCGTCGGTGTCGGATGTGAACCGGGACACTTCAAGCCGGCCGGTGTTGGCGTTGGACTTGAGGATGTTGGCGACCGCGGTGGGGAAGGCGATGGGGTCCAGCGTGGCGTCCGCGATGCGGATCGGCTCGACGAAATTGCCCCACTCGCGCGCATCGCCCTCGTTGGCGGTCACGACATAGGTCTTGCCGCCGGCCGTGAAGGTCGCAAGCGCGTCCGGCTGGTACATGCCGAACACCGGCCAGGCATCAATGCGCGTGCCGCCGTTGCGGTCGTTCGGGTCGATGCCGTTGGACAGGGAATTGTGGTTCTTCAGCCCGAACGGCAGCACATGGGTCACGGTGGCCGACGCGATGTTCACGATCGCCAGCGCGTTGTTGTCCTGCAACGTAACAAAGGCACGGCTGCCGTCGGCGGAAACGGCGATGTATTCCGGCTCAAGATCGGCCGCGGCGGTCGCGGTGCCTGGCAGGGCGGTCTCGTTCGCGCGCCCGGTGATGCGCACGCCGGCGGCCTTCAGCGTCGCGGCATCGAAGCCGGCGAAGCCCGCGATGGCCAGGGCACCCGTGGCCACGTCGATGATGCCGATGCCGCCGAGGGGATCGGCGGCATAGTTGTCCGCCGGCTCGCCCTCGATCGCCACCAGCAGCTTGGTGCCGTCGGGCGTGAAGGTCACCATGTCAGGCACCGCGAAGGTGCTGGGCTGGCCAGGCACGGCGGCGGGCTGGATGAAGTTGCCCTGGGTGGCGGTCGGCGCGGCGTTGGTGCCGCCCAGGTTGTAGATCACGACCGCGCCATTGCCGGTGCGGTTTGCCCCCTCGTAGGCCACTGCAAGCAGGTTGCCCGAGACCGCGACGCTGTTGCCGGTGCCGAGCGCGGCCGGGGAACCGCCAGAGGTGACCCCACTGCGCGGCAGCGTCAGGCGCAACGCACCCGTCGCCGCGTCGAGCACGTCCACGCCCGTGGCGCCGAGGACGAAAGCTAGGTTGCGCGAGGCATCAAAGGCCACCACTTCCGCGCCCAGCGCGGCACTGCCGTTGCCGGCTGTGTGAGTGAAGGTAAACTGAGCGTTTGCTGCAATCTGCGTGCCCGACATATGCGTCGATTCCCCCTGACGAACTGCCCCGTTGTCTAGGGAGTGCAGGCCAGGACAATCGATGTCCAAACCGTGACAGCACGATGATGATTCAGGGACGGAAGGGGCCGGGCGGCCTCCGGTTCATCCAGCTGCCCCGCCGCCGAGCACCGCCCCGAGCCCCCACGCCCGAAGTCCTGGCTGATCCACCACCTGGCCGCGCCCGCGCCGCCAGGCCACTGCCTGCAATGGCCCATCATGCGCGGCCGCGGTGCTCAGCAGGCGCGCGATCGGCCGGCGGTCCAGGCGCGAGAGTTCCAGCCTGTCCGCATCCCAGCAGCAACCGATCGTCGGGTCCGCGGACACCCGCCCATGCTCATGCCCGGCACATGCGCTGACCAGCAGGTCAAGCCGGGCCGCATCGAGCCGCACCATGCCCGCCTCGGCGAGCCTCCGGGCATAGCCGGCGGCCCGTTCGCCATGGCCAAGGTCGCGCCATTCATTCTCGCGGCGGCTGTCGTGCAGCAGCGCGAACAACTCCACTACCTCGACGCAGGCCCCAGGCGTCATCGCCGCCAGCGCAAGCCCGTTAACCCGCACTCGCAGCCAATGCGCCGGCCCATGGATGCCGTCGAGGTCGAGCAGGTAGCCTGCCAGCACCTCCTGCATCAGCCAGGGCTGAACCGGCGACTTCCCGGCCGGGCCACCGCTCCCGCCAGCTTCCGGCTCCCCGTCGGTCATCGGCTTCTCCACAGTTATACCAACCGACCAAATGACTGACCCATGAAGAGAGAAAAGGCCAGGGCTTTGCCGTCGCGACGCGAAGTCGCGCCGCGGAGGACCCACCAAGGGCCGGCGGCCCTTGGAACCCCATTCATTATTCAATGAGTTGAGGTCCAGGGGCTCGGCCCGTCGCGCGAAGGCGCGTGCCGGATCAGGCGGGTCTGGGCAGAGCCCAGCTTTAACTTCGGTATAGGTCGATCATTCGGCCGATTGGTATTACGTGCCAACCGTCGATACGGCGCCCCGTCCATGCAATTGCCACGCCATCAACGCCGCAGCGAGCCCGAGGCCGAGCAGATGCGGATACGGCACCTGATCGCCCGCCATCGCCTGGAACACCGCAGGAAACATCAGCAGCACGCCTGCCAGCATCAGCCCTGCCCGCTCCCACCCCGCCAGCGCGCGCAGCAGCCAGCCCTGGCAGGCCGCGGCCAGCGCTGCCAGGCCCGCGATTGCGAGCCCAATCTGCCATGCCACGTCGACCCAGGTCATGCCCGGCCGAAACTGCAGCAACAGCCCCACGCCCTCGGGGTCGGTCACGAACACGAACGGCAGCACGAAGGCCGGCAGCGTATACTTCCACGCCATCAGCGTCGTCCGATACGGCCCGCCACCGGTGATCGCACTCGCCGCGAACGGCGACAGGGCGGTCGGCGGCGAAACCTCGCTCAGCACCGCGTAGTAGAAGACGAACATGTGCGCGGCATAATCCGGCACGCCAAGCTTGATCAGCGCCGGCGCCGCCACCACCGCGCAGATGATGTAGCTGGCGGTCACCGGCACCGCGAGCCCGACCACCCAGACGATCAGCGCGGTATAGATCGCGGTCAGCACCAGCGACCCGCCCGCCCCCTGGATCGCGATGTCGGAGAACTTCAGCCCCAGCCCGGTCAGCGTAATCACGCCCACGATGATCCCGGCACAGGCGCAGGTCGCCGCGATGCCGACCGACTGCACCGCGCCGCCGGCCAGCGCTGCCGCCAGCCGCCGCGGCGTCAGCGCCGTCTCGCGCCGCAGGAACGACAGCACCACAGCCACCACGGTCGCGTAGAGCACCGACAGCGTCGCAGAGTAGCCCATCACCATGAACACGATGATCGCCACCAGCGTGGTGAAGTGAAACCCGTAGAGTTTCAGCAGCTTGCCGACCGGATCGACCTTCATCGCCTCGGCCGCCGCGATGTCCCCGGCCGCGGCGCGCGCCGTGATGCGCCGGTGGTCCAGCTCCACCATGAACAGCAGCGAGGCGTAGTAGAGGCAGGTCGGCACGATCGCCATCGTCAGCACGTCGAGATAGCCGATCTTGAGATATTCGGCGATCAGGAACGCCGCCGCTCCCATCACCGGCGGCGAAATGATCGCCCCCAGCCCGCCGGCCGCCAGCAGCCCGCCGGCATCGTCCGGCCGGTAGCCGACGCGTTTCATCATCGGCCAGGCTACCGTCCCGAGCGTCACCGTGGTCGCCACGCCGGAGCCCGACGGCCCGCCGAGCAGGAACGACGACAAAACCACCGTCCGCCCCGCACTTTGCGGCTTGCCGCCGGTCAGCGCGAAGGAGAAGTCGACAAAGAACTTCCCCGCACCGGAGGCCTGCAGGATCGCGCCATAAATGGTGAACAGCACGATCAACGACGCCGAGACATCCACCGCCGTGCCGAAGATGCCCTCCAGCGTGATGGTCAGATGCGGGATCATGCGCAGCGCGTCATAGCCCTGGTGGCGCCACGGCGAGGGAAGATGATTGCCGTAGAAGCCATAGAGCATGAAAACGATGGCAACCACCGGCATGATCCAGCCGGTCGAACGCCGCGTCACCTCCAGCACCAGCGCGATCAACATCCAACCGACCACGATGTCCATCGGCTCGGGAAAGATGTAGCGGTCCTGCAGGTCGTCGCCGCCGGAAACCAGGTACCACACCACATAAAGCGCAGCGACGATCAGCGCCGCATCCCATGCCATCAACCTGTGGCGGAAGCGCCGCGCCACCGGAAACAGCGCGAAGCCCAGAACCATCGCGAAGGCCACATGGACATAGCGCAGTACGGTGGTCGGCACGATGTCCCACGCCGCCCAGAGGTGAAACACCGACATGGCGAGCGCGACACCGACCGCGGCATGGCCAAGCAGGCCGGGAAGGCGGTTCTGCGCGCCCTCCTCCTGTTCGATTAGTTCCTCCACCTTGCGGGCGGTATCGTCGTCAAGTGCGCCCGGCTGGACTTCGGGCGGCAATGCGGAATGGGACATCGTGCGCCGGATCAAGCCAGCGTCGCGCCGACGCCCTTCCAGAACGCCTCCGCGGCGGGGTGCCAGGGAATGCCGGCCGACGCCGTCTTCTGTACCGAGAGCGTGAAGTTGCGCGCCTCCGCATGCACCTTCGCCCAATCCTCACGGTTGCCCCAGGTGATCTCAAGAATCCTGGTCACCAGCTCCGGCGCCATATTCTCGTGCACCGCCAGGATGTTGGCCACCGAAAGCTGGCTGTTCGGCGCCGTCTGGCCGGGATAGGTGCCGGCGGGGATCACCTCGGGGAAATACACCGCGCCGTTCTCGGCCACGATGCGCTGGTGCAGGTCGGCGTGGTCGATCATCTGGATCGTCGTGCCCGGCGTGGCCGCGAGGTCGGTGATCGCGCTGGTCGGCACGCCGGAGACGAAGAAATAGGCGTCAAGCTTGCCATCGCGAATGGCGTTGGTCGACTCGGCGGGGGAAAGACGTTCGCGAGCGCGGAAATCCTTCTCGCGATCCAGCCCGGCGGCGGCGATGACGCGGAAGGCGAACAGCTCGGTGGCCGAACCAGGCGCGCCGGTGCTGATGCGTTTGCCCTTGAGGTCGGCCATGGTCCTGATCCCGCTGGCCGCCGTGGTCACGATCTGCATCCGGTTGGTGTAGAGCACGGCGATGGCGCGGGCAGGCACCGCGCGGCCGCGAAAGGGCCCCGCGCCGCTGATCCCGTCGACGGCGGCATCCACTTGGCCGAACACCATCCCCGCGCGCCCGGCACCGAGCAGCTGGAAGTTGGCAACCGAACCGCCGGTGACCTCGGCCGTGGCACTCATGCCTGGGATGCCGCGCGAGAGGTAGTTCGCGAGCGCACCGCCGAGCGGGTAATAGACGCCGCCGGTGGTACCGGTGGCGATGGACATCTGGATCGCGGCTTGCGCGCGTGCCTGGCTGGACAGCGCTAGGGCCGCGGCCCCCAAGGCGAGGCTACGGCGGCCGATGATGTTGATCATTGTTCTGGAGTCTCACGATGACAGGGCTGTTACAGGATTGTGTCCTGCGTAAAGGGAGTTGCGGCACCCACGTCAAGGCCTCGCACGCAATTGCGGGCGAATCGGTATCCTGGCGGCATCAGGCCAGGGCACGCCGGGCGGCCCTGGTGCCGCGCCAGGCAGCGTAGACCTTGGTGAGTTCGGCTCCGAACAGGAAGATCTGTGCCGAGTAGTAGATCCACAGCAGCAGGATGATCAATGCACCGGCTGCGCCATAGCTGGAAGCGATCGCGCTGCGGGCGAGGTAAAGGGCAATCAGCGCCTTGCCGATGTTGAACAGCAACGCGGTGAGCAGCGCACCCACCACCACGTCCCGCCATGCCAGGCGCGTGTCGGGCAGCACCTTGTAGATCGCCGCGAACAGCACGGCGATTAACAGGTAGGACACCACCGCATTCAGCACGCCGAGCACGAACGTTCCGATGCCCAGGCGCTGATTGACCCAGGCGCCGAGTACGGCGAGGGCGGCACTGACGACCAGGGACACCATGAGCAGGAATCCGAGGGCCGCGACAAGGCCGAGGGAAACGATGCGTGCACGGACGAGTCGGGAGACGGTGATCGCCCGTGGTTCGGTGCGCCAGACAGCATTAAGGGCCGACTGCATCTCGCCGAACACGCCCGAGGCGGTGATGAGAAGCGTAATCGCGCCGATAATCGATGCTATGATGCTCTCTGCTTGCGACGAAGCCCCCTGCAAGGTGGCCTGCACCAGGGCAGCACTTTCCTTGCCGATCAGCCCGGTCAGCTGGGCAGTAACGGCGCCGCGCGCAGCATCGTCACCAAACGCGAGGCCGCCGATGGCAACCACGATGAACAGTACGGGGCCAAGCGAAGTCACCGTGTAGAACGAGATTGCCGCCCCACGGCTCAGCGCGTCGTCATCAATGAAGGCCAGGACAGCATCGCGCAACAAATACCAAAGCGATGCCAGCATCCCGCCACATCCCATCCGCGCCCCCAGAATTGGCCTTGTGGGCCAACTGGGTAACGCGGATTGGGAAGGCGCGTTCCGCCCGTTACCGGGCGGAACGAAGCTGCGTCAGGCCGCGCGAGGCTTGCGGCCGCGGGTGCCAGGCTTGCGCACGGCGAGTGGCGCGGCCTCGGTGGTTGCGGCGGGCTTGCGGCCCAGACCAATTTCCTTGGCCAGCGCCGAGCGATGCTTGGCATAGTCCGGCGCGACCATGGGATAGTCGTGCGGCAGGCCCCAACGCTCGCGATACTGTTGCGGGGTCATGTTATAGGATGTGGCCAGGTGTCGCTTCAGCATCTTGAGCTTCTTGCCGTCTTCCAGGCAGACGATGTGATCAGGGAAGATCGACTTCTTGATCGGAACCGCGGGGTCGAGCTTCGCGGGTTCTGGGGCTTCCTTGCCGGCACCCGCCAGGGTCTTGAACACCGACTGAATCAGGGCCGGCAGCGCGTCGGGCTGGATGGGATTGTTGGCGACGTGGGCAGAGACGATCTGCGCCGTCAGGCCGAGAAGGTTGGCGTCTTTAGTGATATCGTTCATAGGACTGTTCTCGTCTGGTTTCGCGACTGTATAGGCTAAGGATTCGTCCATTGGCAACGCATCTCTACCAGTTTTCCGCGATTTAACGACAATTTTGTTGCGCAGCCCCCCCGGGGGCTCCCCGCCGCATACGATGGGCGACTTCGGACAAGTAAACCGGCCATGAATGCGCCGAGTCGCCACGAGGCTGCTCTGGTGCCGGACGGGCCGATACTTGGAGTCGGCCATACAGCCCGGGCCCCTGCGGCGAAGCGGCAGGGGCTTGCGGACATGACGTCGGCAAATAAGCACGACCGGTCATTCCTTGGCCGGCGCACACGGCCGATCCCGCAGGCAAAGGCAGAGTCGCGTCCCGCCCGATGTTGTATATGGTTGCCGCCAACGACAGGAGAAGTGACCATGCCAGGCCCTATCCGCGTGCTGCTGTGGACCGATACGCCCGCCGCCTATCTGGAGGCGATCGCCGCGGCTGGGCTGGGCAGCAGGGTGGCGGTGGACACGCTGGCGCGCACGGCACAGCCCAGCAGCGAGCAGCGCGCGGAGGTGGAAGCGATGCTGGCATTGGCAGCACCGCCGGGGCTGCTGCCAGCGATGGCGAAGCTGCGCTGGGTACAGGGGCTGACGGCGGGGATCGAAGGCTGGCTGGCGCTGCCGGACCTGCCGACGGGCATGGTGCTGACCTCCGCGCGCGGGACGCATCGCGAGTCGATGCCCGAAAACATTCTTGGCGCGCTGTTCCATATCGCCAAGCCCTACGCGGCGATCGTCGAGGACAACCGGGCTTCGACCTGGACACGACGGATGGCGACGCCGCTGAACGGCAAGACGCTGGGCATCCTGGGATTGGGAGCGATCGGGCAGGACCTCGCGCGGATGGCCGCGGCGGTCGGGATGCAGGTGGTGGGCACGCGGCGAACACCGGGGGCGTTGGACGGGGTGGAGAAGGTGTATCCGCCAGAGCGGACAAGCGAGGTTCTGGCGCAGTCGGACTTTGTGGTGCTGCTGTTGCCGTCGACGCCATCGACAGACGATTCGGTGGATGCAGCAATGCTCGCGCAGATGAAGAAGGGCGCGTGGTTGCTGAACTTCGGACGCGGGGCGCTGATCGTGGACGCGGATCTGATCGCGGCGGTGGAGTCGGGGCACCTCGCCGGCGCAATCCTAGACGTCTTCCGCACCGAGCCGCTGCCGAAGGCGCATCCGTTCTGGACGGCGAAAGGGATCTTAGTGCTGCCGCATATCGGCGGCGGGCATCCGGACCGGGACCGGACAGTGGCGAAGCTGTTCGTGGATAATCTGCAACGCTTCCTCGACGGGACGCCGTTGCGCGAGGTGGTGGATCGGAAGGCAGGGTACTGAAGGAAGCAGTTCTTTTTTGAAAAAAAGCACCAAAAAACTTTTTCCCATTTGCTCCGTGCTCGCCGCGTCGAGCACGGAGCAAATGAATGAAGTCTTTTTTGCTTCTTTTTTCTTCAAAAAAAAGAAGATTCTTGCCTACGCCAGGTGACGCAGGTACTGCGCCACGAAGTCGCACCCCACCTCGGCGCTATAGGCTTCGATCAGCTTCTTCGTGACCGGCCCTGGGATATTGCCGTCGGCGACACGCTGGCCGTTGAAACTGCTGACAGGCAGGATGCACAGGCTGGTCGAGGTGAGGAACATCTCGTCGGCGGTGGCGGCGTCGAACATGTCGATGTCGCGTTCCTCGCAGGGCATGCCGAGCTTGCGGGCCATGTCGATGGTCATCTGGCGGGAGACGCCGGGCAGGACGAATTTTTCGCGCGGCGTCTGGAGTGCGCCGTCGCGGACGATGAAGATGTTGCTGCCGATGCCCTCGGCGAGGTTGCCGTTCTCGTCGAGCAGGACGGCCCAGGCGTCGGGGTTGGCGGCCTTCACCGGCTGTTCGGCGACGATCATATTCAGGTAGTTGTGGGTCTTGGCGCGCGGGCTGAGCATGTCCGGCGCGGTGCGGCGAACGGGGGGCACGATCACCTCCGCCCCATCGCGATACATCTTCGCGCGGGCCTTGAAGGGCAGCGGCATCATTTCAATAACGACGTTGGGGCCGGTGTGGTCCCAGCCTTCATCGCCCACGGCATTGACGCCGCGGCTGACGCGCTGTCCGACCCACCAGTCCTGTCCCTCGGCGCGGAGGTGCGCGTTGCGCTGCACGATCTCCTCGGAAAGAGCGACCATTTCGCTCGGCGCCATGCCAGGGTCGATGCGCAGATAGCGCAACGAGCGGTAGAAGCGGTCGATGTGTTCGACGATGCGGAAGATGCGGCCGTCGAACGTGCGCGTCATGTCGAAGGCCCCGTCGCCGTAGAGCCAGGAGCGGTCGCGGAACGGGATCATGACCTCGCGCTCTGGCATCCAGGTGCCGTTGAACCAGGCGAGGCGTTCGTTGGCAAAATGATGGGCGGGCTTGGACATGGGAAATCTCCTCGGGCATGTGTGAGGGCAACTCTGAACTATCCGGTTGATTCGGTGGGGGTGCAACGTCTCCTGGTTGGGGGGGTGGAGGCTCGGGAAGGGATGGGGCGCGGGGCGGATTCGCTCGACCAGTCAGCCGATGCACCGCGATAGGGGCGGGGCGCGTGCAGGGTGCCGGCGTTCCAGCGCGCCACGAAGCGGTCGAGCCGTTCGGCGCAGCGGCGGAGCCAGAGCCAGACGCAATGGAGTTGCACGGCCCCGGCGCAGCGCAACGCGGCCCAGGCGTCTTCGTCCCAAAGGGCGGTGGGGCGGCGGAAGGGCGGGAGATGGCAATGGACGCACGTCTTCCGGTCCCCCCGGCGACGATGTCGCGCAGGTGGTGGAGAACGCAAGTCAGTTTGATTCACAAATACGACATTAATATTAGCATCATTCATAGCCACTCACCCCTGCAAGCACTTTCGGCGATGGCCGGGCGCCACTCAATCGGGAAAGCCGGCGCGTGCGCGGACCTCGGCCGATGGGTGGCCGGCGACGCGCAGGTCGCGCAGGGTGGCGGCGCGGTCGCGCTTGGCAAGGCGGCGTCCGCTGGCGTCGGTGAGCAGTGGGTGGTGAGCATAGGCGGGGGTGGGCCACCCCATCAGCCCCTGGAGCAGGACATGGACGTGGGTGGCCGGCAGAAGGTCGACGCCGCGGACGATGAGGGTGACGTTCTGGAGCGCGTCGTCGTGGGTGACGCAGAGGTGGTAGCTGGCCGGGGTGTCTTTGCGGGCGAGAACGATATCGCCGAAGGGGGCGGGGTTGGCGGCGACATGGCCCGCGGTTTCGTCGTGGAAGTGCAGCACGGAAGGAGCAGCGGCGAGGGCGGCTGCCATGTCCAGGCGGTGGGCGTAGGGGGTGCCGGCGGCGATGCGGGCATGGCGGTCGGAGTTGGAGAGGTGGCGGCAGGTGCCGGGATAAGGCGGGCCTTCAGGGCCATGCGGGGCGGCGGCGGAGGCGGCGAGTTCGCGCTGGATGTCCGCACGGGTGCAGAAACAGGGATAGAGAAGGCCCCTGCCCCGCAGCGCGGCCAGGACGGCGCGGTAGTCGTCCATGTGTTCGGACTGGATGCGCGGCGGGGTGTCCCAGTCCAGGCCGAGCCACGCGAGGTCGTCCAGGATGGACGCGGCGTAGTCGGGGCGGCAGCGGGTGGGGTCGATGTCTTCCAGGCGGAGCAGGAATTTTCCGCCGGCGACACGGGCGCGGCGCCATGCCGCGAGGGCCGAGTGGGCGTGGCCAAGATGCAGGTGGCCGGTGGGGCTGGGAGCAAAGCGGGTGACGAGCATGCGCGATGATAGGGCCGGCAGAGGATGGGGCAACGTGGTGTGGTAGCCTGGCGGCTGGTTGGAACGGGAGGGGCGGATGGCGCTGTTGGATGGGCCTCGGTGGGGGCCGATGGAGCCAGGGGCGGCGCGGCAGCTGGTTGTGCTGTGCCATGGGCTGGGGGCAGATGGGCAGGATCTGATCGATCTCGCGCCCTATTGGGGGCGGGCACTGCCGCACGCGGCGTTCGTGGCGCCGGACGCACCCGAGGCTTGCGATATGGGGCCGTTCGGAAGGCAGTGGTATTCGGTGGCGGACCGGACGCCGGAGCGGACTGCGGCGGGGGTGGCGGTGGCGCGGGCGGCGCTGGACGAATTCCTCGATGCGGAGCTCGCGCGGCTGGGGTTGCCGGCGGAGCCCTATGCGCTGATGGGGTTCAGCCAGGGGGCGATGACGGCACTCTACACCGGGCTGCGGCGGGCCGTGGCGCCGCGGGGCGTGCTGGCGTTCTCCGGGGCGCTGGTGGCGGCGGAGCGGCTAAGCGAGGCGACGGCGCGTCCGCCGGTGCTGATCGTGCATGGCGAGGATGACGAGGTGGTGCCGGTGGAGCGCTCCCGCGCGGCGCAGCGGGCGCTGGAGGCGGGCGGGTTCGCGGTGACGTCGGTGTATTCGCCGCGGCTGGGGCATGGGATCGATGATGCCGGGTTGTCTGCCGGGGCGCTGTTCCTCCAGCGGGTGTTTGCCGAGCAAGAGCCGCAGATGACACGGACGTGAAACCTTCGGCCGGGCGGGTTGCTTGGAGTGGCGGGTGGGTGCGATGATCCTGTCAATCTCGGCGGCTCACGCAACGTGGCGATTCGGTCGATGGCCCCATTTGTCGGCGACACGCGGCGCGCGGCGCCTCCACCACGGGGGTGACTTTTGCCTGATGGCGGCCACCATTTTCCGGCGCTGGTGCTGAACGCGGATTTTCGTCCGCTGTCGTATTTTCCGTTGTCGGTCTGGTCGTGGCAAGACGCGGTCAAGGCGGTTTTCCTGGATCGCGTGTCGGTGCTGAGCGAGTATGACCAGGAGGTGCGCTCGCCGAGCCTCACGATGCGGCTGCCGAGCGTCATCGCGCTGAAGGATTACATCGCGACGGCGCGGCGCCCGGCATTCACACGGTTCAACGTGTTCCTGCGCGATGCGTTCTCCTGCCAGTATTGCCAGGCGCGATCGCCGGCGCCAGACCTGACGTTCGACCATGTGATTCCGCGCAGCCGGGGCGGGCGCACAACGTGGGAAAACGTGGTCACCGCGTGCGGGGCGTGCAATCTGCGCAAGGGCAGCCGGCTGCCGCGAGAGTGCCGCATGTTTCCACGGGCGACGCCGCGGCAGCCCTCGACCTGGGAGTTGCAGGAGAACGGCCGGGCGTTTCCGCCGAACTATCTGCATGAAAGCTGGCGCGACTATCTCTACTGGGACAGCGAGCTGGAAAGCTGAGCCGGCGTTCGGCGCCGAGGGGGGATGGTTTGGATGGCAGGGTATGCTTCGGGCGTCGGGCCATGCTGTTGGCCGGGGCGGCGCTGGTGACGGGCGGGATGGGGTCGGCCGAGGTTTTGCGAGCGACAAGCTGGCTGCGAGCATGGGATTCGCAGGGCAATCATCGCACCGCGACGCCGGGGGACGAGCAGGGGGCGGAGTGGCTGGCGGCCGAGGCCCGAGCAATGGGGGCGACGGTTGCCTTCGAGAGCTTCGCGCTGGACCGGGTGGATGTGGATGCGGCGTTCCTTGAAGTGGAAGGGGAGCGGATTCCCGGCGAGAAGATGTTCGATTCGCCGGACACGCCAGACGGGCGGGTGATGGCGCTGGCCAGCGTGGGGGCCGGGCTGGCCGATCCGGGGCAGGCCGACGTGCATATCCTGGAACTGGCGCCGACCGCCGTTTATTCGCCGGAGTTCGCGCGGTTACGACGCGAAACGCGGAGCAAGGCGATCGTGGTGGTGACCAAGGGCGGGGCGCCGGGCCTCGCGCTGCTGAACGCCGAGGCGTTCGCAGCACCGTTCGGGCCGCCGATCCTGCAGGTTTCCAGCACCGTGGGGCCGCGGCTGATCGCGGCGGCCAAGGGCGGGGCCGCGGTGCGGGTGGTGGTGCGCAGCCGGCGGACCAAGACGCAGGCGCGCAACGTGGTGGTGGCAATGGCCGGGCGCGACCCCTCGCTCGGCGGTCGGCGGCCGCCGCTGGTGGTGATGACGCCGCGCTCCTCCTGGTGGCAATCCACCGCCGAACGGGGCGGCGGGCTGGTGTGCTGGCTGGAGTGCTTGCAAGCGCTGCGCGAGGCGCCGCCGGGGCGGGACGTGGTGTTCACCGCGAATTCCGGCCATGAGCTGGGGCATATCGGGCTCGACAATTTCCTGGCCCGGCGGCCGGGCTGGGACAAGCCGGGCGGGGCGAGCTGGGTGCACTACGGCGCCAATATCGGGGCGACGGATGGGGAGTTGCACATCCTGTCGAACGCCGATGACCTGCGCGGGTTGTTCCAGGGCGCGCTGACGCAGGCGAAGTTCCCTGCCAACCGGCTGGCGGCGCCGTCGTTCGTGCCGTTTGGCGAGACGCGGGATATCCACAAGGCCGGCGGGCACTACCTGACGCTGATGGGAACCAACCGGCTGTTCCACCTGCCGCAGGACCGGTTTCCGGATGCGGTCTCGGTGGAGGCGATTGCACGGATCGCCGCGGGGAGTGCAGCCGCGGTGGTGGCGCTAAGCCGATAAAGCAAAATCTATACAAGTTCAGCAGCCAGACAATGAGACGTAAGGCTGGGCTCCGCCCAGACCCGCCAGGGGCCGAGCCCCTGGACCTCATATTTCTTAAGTATTGGGTTTCGAAAGGCCCTCGGCCTTTGGTGGGTCCAGGGCAAAGCCCTGGCGTTGCCCTCGTTTCTTTCTCCTGTGCTTAAATATCTCATACTGTTCACTTTACCTCCGGCCGACGCCCTGCGTTCAGGGCGCGGGCGGCGCGCAGGTCGAGGTCGGAGCGGTTGTCGGTGAGGATGGGGGCGTGGCGCCAGGCGGGGCTGGGTTCGGCAAGGCCGGCCAGCATGCGTTCGGCGGCGGGGCGTGCGGTTTCGGGGGCGGCGGAGAGGCGGGCTTGGGCGGTGGCGAGCGGCATGGGATCGTTCCAGGCGAGCAGGATGGTGTTGCCGCCGCCGGCGTCGGATGCGAGCAGGCCGGGGAAGACGGCGGCGATGGTGGCCGCCAGCGGGGCGAGGATCGCTTCCGGGTCCCCTGCCCCATACACGTTCAGCGCCATGACGCCGCCGGGGGCGAGGCGGCGGGCGACGGCTGCGTAGAACTCGCGTGTGGCGACATGGGCCGGGATCTGGCCGGTGGCGTAGAGGTCGACGACGATGACGTCGACGGCTTCGCCTGGGGCTTCGATGAAGCGGCGTGCGTCGGCTGTGACGACGGGGATGGTGAGGCCGAAGCGGCGGCGGGCTATTTCAGTGACGGCGGGGTCGATCTCGACGCCCTCGGCGCGCAGGGCGGGCCAGGCGCGCTGGGTGGCCTCGACAGCAGTTCCGCCCGCGACGCCGAGGAACAGGGCGGTCGTTCCCCGGGCCAATGCAGGGGTGGCGGCGAGCACATCCCAGTAGTAGCCGGTCGGGCGGCCGTCGTGGCGGCGGAGAGACTGGATGACGCTGGGGGTGTTCAGCGAGAGGACCAGGGCGGTGGAGGTCTCGGAGACAAGGATGGTGTTGTAGGGGGTCTCGCGCAGTTCGATGTATTGGGCGGCGAGGTCGCGCTGGGCATATGCGGCGGGAATGAACGGGAGCAGGACAAACAGCGCTATGCGACGGGACAGGCCAGCGGCCAGCGCGGCGGCGGCCGCAAGGAGGGCGGCGCTGGCATAGCCGCCGGTCAGGCCGAGGAGGGGAATGGCGAGGAAGGCGCCGAAGAAGGTGCCGCCGATGCTGCCGAGCGCGCCGAGGGCGGAGACGACGCCCGACGCGGTGGCGACCGGGCCGTGGCGGGCGAGATGGGCGACGCAGAGGGGAGAGACAGCGGCCAGCGCGAAGGCGGGCGGCCCGAGCAGCAGGGAAGCTGCCGCAAGCGCGCCGGCGAGTGGGCCGAACAGGGCCTCGGCCCCCAGGCTCAGCGGGCGGCCAAGCCAGGGCGTCAGGCCGGCCCAGAGTGCCCCCGCGGCAAGGAGCAACGGCAGGCGGGCGCCGGGGTTCGGGCCGGTGCCCCACCGGCCGCCGATCCAGTAGCCGAGGGTCATGAAGGCCAAGGTCGCGCCGATCAGGGCACCCCATTGGTGGATGGTTTGGCCGAAGGCCGGGGCCATCAGGCGACCGCCGAGGAGTTGCAGGGTCATCACCGTCCAGCCGGCGGCGAAGGCGGCGAAGACGATGGGCGCCGTGCTCCATCTGGCGGTGCTTTGATTTTCGGTCACGCCTGGCCCTACCCTTCTGGAAAGACATCACGGAGGGACCACCCATGCCGCGTCGCCTGATCGACATCTCGGTTGCCCTGCGCGCCGGCATTGCATCCGACCCGGCGAACATGCTGCCGAAGATCGACTACGTGGACCACCATATGTCAGCGCCGCGGATGGCCGACTACATGGGGGTGCGGCTCGACCAGCTTCCGGAGGGGGAATACGCGGCGGTGGAGAACGTTCAAATCTCCACGCACAACGGCACGCATCTGGACGCACCGTATCACTACTTCTCGCGCATGAACGAGCGGCTGGTGCCGGGGGGCGAGCCATCGTGGCGGATCGACGAGGTGCCGCTGGAGTGGTGCTTCCAGCCGGCGGTGAAGCTGGATTTCCGGCATCTGCCGGACGGCTACGTGGCGACGCCGGGGGATGTGGAGGCAGAGCTCAAGCGGATCGGGCACGCGTTGCGGCCGCTGGAGATCGTGGTGGTGAACACGGCCGCCGGCGCGCGCTATGGCGAGGACGACTACATCGACCGCGGCTGCGGCATGGGCAAGGCCGCAACGCTGTGGCTGCTGGAGCGTGGCATAAGGCTGGTGGGGACGGATGCGTGGAGCTGGGACGCCCCGTTCAGCCATACGCGGCGGCGCGTGGCCGAAACGGGGGATGCCGGGCTGATCTGGGAAGGGCACCGGACGGGGCGTGAGATCGGATATTCGCACCTCGAAAAGCTGGGCAACCTGGAGCAGCTTCCGGCGGACGGGTTCCAGGTGGTGTGCTTTCCGGTGAAGGTGCATCGCGCCAGCGCGGGCTGGACGCGGGCGGTGGCGATCATCGACGAGTGAGCTAATCCTGAAACAGCAGCGCGGGATCGACCGTCTCGCCACGCAGCGCGGCGAGGGCGGCGACGGCGCTGTCCCGGGTGGTGAGGATTTCCTCGCGGATCAGGCGTTCGGCGGCGTGCTCGTCGCGATCGACCAGGGCGGCGTGAATGCGCCGCCAGTAGTCGAGGCTTTCGAGGCGGCGTTCGCGGCGCTGGAAGTCGAGCGGCTGCGCCTTCCACATCAGGCCCCAAATGGAGCGGTCGACCTGGTCGGTCAGGGCGCGTTCGATGTGGCCGGCGCCGCAATGGCGATAGACGCAGCGGGCGGTCTCGCGAATGGCGATCTGGAAGCTGTGGGTTTCCGCCACGGGCACTTCGACCAGGGCGGTGGCATGGGACAGGGCGGCCTGCATCTCGGCGGCGGCCAGCCCTGCTGCCTCACGGCGGGCGAGTTGGCGGGCGGCGATGCCGGCGAGGGCGGCACGGGCGTTAAAGGCCTCGGCAATGACGTCAAGCGAAAGGCCGACGACGTAGGCGCCGCGGCGGGGCAGCAGGATGGCGAGGCCGTAGCGTTCCAGCGCGCGCAGGGCCTCGCGCACCGGGCCGCGGCTGACGCCATAGGCTTCGGCGAGTTCCTGTTCGCGCAGGCGTTCGCCGTCGCGGTATTCGCCGCTGAGGATGGCGGCGGCGACGCGGTTGACGATCTGCTCGGGGATGGTGAGCGCGCGGGTGCGGCGGCGCTGATGTGGCGAGGCGTCGGCGTGCGGCGGGACTGTTTGGCTGGCGTCCATTTGCATCCGGTGCGGTGGCGAATAGGAGCCTGCTAGCGCCGCCGGAGGGGGTAACGCAAGGATGTTGATTGTCGACAATCATGTTTGACAGTGTTCCGGCCGGGTGGTCTAGTTTTTCCCAACCCAGCCCGCAGATGGCCGGGGGCAACACGAGGAAGCGAACGATGAAGCAGTGGTTCACCGGCCTCGCGGCCGCGACTATGGCCTTCCTTCCGCTCGCGGCCGTCCCGGACGCGGCACGCGCACAGGCGCCGGCCACCGGAACGCTGACCATCGGCTTCGGCGCCGAGGCGGTGATGATGGACCCTTCGCGCTCGGCGGCTGGCGTGGACCAGTATTTCTTCGGCCAGATCTACGAGCAGCTGACGCGGACCGACCCGGACCTGAAGCTGGTGAACTGGCTGGCCGAGAGCTGGACGCTGACGCAGCAGGACGGCAAGCCGGTTATCACGGTGAAGCTGCGCCCGGGTGTAAAGTTCCACAACGGCGATCCAATGACCGCGGACGACTTCCAGTTCGCCTATGAGCGGCAGCGCAACCCGAAGATCTCGCGCTGGCCGCATCTGCTGGCAGCCGTCGAGGCATTCGAGGTGATCGATCCGCTGAACTTCCGTATCCGCTTCAAGGAGGGCGACGGCTCGTTCACCGCGGGCAACCTGATCCTGTGGGCGATGCCGCGGCGCTACGTGGAACAGGTCGGCGACGAGGAGTTCGCGCGCGCGCCGGTGGGCACGGGGCCGTGGAAGTTCGTCTCGCGCACGATCAAGGAGGAGCTGCGGCTGCAGTCGTTCGACGACTACTGGAACAAGGAATACCGGCCGACGGTGAAGAACCTCGTCGTGAAGATCATTCCCGAGGACCTGACGCGGGTGGCGGCGTTCCGGACCGGGGCGATCGACTGGATCGACGCGGTGCCGCCGGCGATGGTGGAGGAATTCCGCAAGATGGCCGGCGTCCAGCTCGGCAGCTTCGTGACGCCGAACAACATGTACGTCGCCATGGACGCGGTGACCAAGGACAGCAAGTTCCACGACGTACGTGTCCGACGGGCGCTGGCGCATGCGATTGACGTGGATGCGATCATCAAGCGCGTGCTGTTCGGCCAGGGCGAGCGCTATGTGCAGGTGGGGCGCGGCAGCATCGGCCACGACCCCGACCTGAAGCCGTATCCCTACGATCCGCGCCGGGCGCGCGAGTTGCTGCGCGAGGCCGGGTTCCCGAACGGGTTCGACGTGCCATGCTACAACCTGACCACGCCGCGCGAGCCATACCAGAAGGAAGTCGGCGAGGCCTATTTCGCCTATGCCACCTCCGTCGGAATCCGCTGCCGCGTGCAGGGGCAGGAATACGGCACCTGGATCACCTTCGGCCGGCGCGACCGGCAGGGCCATATCGACGGGCTGTACAGCAACATGTGGGGCCATGGGCTGCCAGGCGATCCGGGAACGCCATGGGCGGGGCACCTGCACACCTATGTGGCGGGCGAGGGCTGGGGCATCACCTCGCTGCACAACGACCCGGAGATCGACGAGATGCTGCGCGAGCTGAAGCGGACCATGGATCTGGGCGAGCGCGATGCGCTGATCAAGAAGATCGCTCGGATCAAGCACGAGCGGGTGGCCGGCGGGCTGCCGACCTACCGGCCGGTGGCGACATTTGCCTGGCGCGAGAAGGTCACGTTCCGGCCTTGGCCCTCGCCCGGGTTCTGGCGCGGCCTGCAGGAGATCGGACTGAAGCAGTAGCGTAGGAGCGCGGGCGTGGGGCGGTTCCTCGGCCATCGGCTGTGGCAGGGTGCGATCAGCATCCTGGGCGCGAGCGTGATCATCTTCCTGATATCGCGGCTGTCGGGCGATCCGGTTCTGATGCTCCTGCCGAACGACGCCACGCCGCAGATGGTCGCCGATGCGCGGCAGGAATACGGCCTCGACCGGCCGCTGGTGGTCCAGTACGCGATCTGGCTCGGCAAGGCGCTGGTGGGCGATTTCGGCAATTCCTACCGCTGGGAAATGCCGGCCGTGACGTTGATCCTGGACCGGTTGCCCGCGACCATCCAGCTCGCCGCGGCCGGGCTGCTGTTCAGCGTGGCGCTGGCGGTGCCGATTGGGGTGATGTCCGCCGTTCACCGCGGCGGCTGGATCGACCGGGTCGGGCGGGTGTTCGCCATGCTGGGCCAGGCGATGCCGGCGTTCTGGGTCGGGTTGCTGCTGATCATGCTGTTCGCGATCCAGCTCAACTGGCTGCCGGCCTTCGGGCACGGCACGCCGGCGCACCTGGTGCTGCCGGCGATCGCGCTTGGATGGTATCCGGTGGCGGCGCAGACGCGCATCGTCCGTTCCTCCATGCTCGACGTGCTGGACAGCGACCATGTGCGGCTCTCCCGCGCGCTGGGCACGCCGGAGCGGCTGATCGTGTGGAAGTATGCGCTGCGCAACGCGGCAGTGCCGTTGCTGACCATGCTCGGCGTGTATTTCGCGGCAATGCTGGGCGGTGCCTTCGTGGTGGAGACGATCTTCGCCTGGCCAGGCGTGGGGCGCACGGTGGTGGAGGCGGTGTTCGCGCGCGACTTCCCGGTGGTGCAGGCCGGCGTGCTGTTCACCTCCATCCTGTTCGTGGTCTCCAACCTGTTAGTGGACCTGTCGTACGGGCTGGTCGATCCGAGGATCCGCGATGTCCGCTAGCGCCCTGCCCCGACGCGCGATCGGCTTCGGCTGGGCCCACGGCCTGCCCTGGCTGCCGATCATCGTGCTGGGGGCCGTCGGCGTGTGTGCTGCGGGCGGCGAATGGATCATGCCGCACGATCCGAACGCGCTGGACCTCGGCGCTTCGTTCACGCCGCCGCCGTGGCAGGAAGGCGGGTCGATGACGTATCCACTCGGCACGGACAACCTGGGGCGGGACATCTTGACGCGTATCATGGCGGGGTCGCGGGTGTCGGTGATCGTGGCGTTCTACGCGATCTTGTTCAGCGGCTCGATCGGCGCGCTGATCGGGATGATCGCCGGGTATTTCGGCGGGCGGGTGGATGCGGTGCTGATGCGGCTGATCGAGATCCAGCAATCGGTGCCGTCGATCGCGCTGGCGCTGATCCTGGCCGCCGCGATGGAGCCGGGGCTGACCACTGTGGTGGTGGTGATCGTATTGACCTACTGGGCGTGGTACGCGCGCATCATCCGCGGCGAAATCATGGCGCTGAAGGGGCGGGACTACATCGCCTTCGCGCGGGTGGCGGGCGTTTCGACGCCGGTCATCTTCATGCGCCACCTGCTGCCAAACATCTTCAACACGCTGGTGGTGCTCGGCACGCTCCAGGTGGGGCAGGTCATCCTGTTCGAGGCGAGCCTGTCGTTCCTCGGGCTGGGCATCCAGCAGCCGGACATCTCGTGGGGGCTGATGCTGTCTGATGCGCGGCAATACATCACCAATGCCTGGTGGGCCATCACCATGCCCGGGCTGGCGATCATGGTGACGTGCCTGTCGGCCAACGTGTTCGGGGACTGGCTGCGCGACCGCCTCGACCCGCAGCTGCGGCAGCTTTGATGGTTTTGCAGGTCGAGAACCTCCAGACCCACCTGCACCTCAAGCGCGGCATCCTGCGCGCGGTGGATGGCATCAGCCTGTCGGTCGGCGAGGGCGAGACGCTGGGCCTTGTCGGCGAAAGCGGCTCCGGCAAAACGCTCACTGGCCTCTCCCTGCTGCGGCTCCTCCCGAAAGGCTCCGGCCGCATCGTCGCCGGCTCGGTCAAGCTCGACGGCCAGGAGCTGACGACGCTGTCCGAAACCCAGATGGCGCACGACATTCGCGGACGACGGATCGCGATGATCATGCAGGACCCGATGACCTCGCTGAACCCGGTGTTCTCCATCGGCGACCAGGTGGCCAACCCGCTGCGCAACCACGACATCGCCCGCGGCGCGGCGCTACGCAGCGCGGTGGTGGATGTGCTGACGCGGGTGCGCATCCCGTCGCCCGACAAGCGGCTGGGCGACTACCCGCACCAGTTCTCCGGCGGCCAGCGCCAGCGCGTCGTCGCCGCCATGGCGATCGGCTGCACCCCACGCCTGCTGGTGGCAGACGAACCCACCACGGCCCTTGATGTCACTATCCAGGTGCAGATCATCGCCCTGCTGCGCCAGATCCAGGCCGACACCGGCACCGGCATCATCCTCATCACCCACGACCTCGGCGTCGCCGCCAGCCTCTGCAAGCGCATCGCGGTGATGTACGCGGGGCGGATCGTGGAGACCGGCCCGGTCCGCCGCATCTACAAAACCCCCTCCCACCCCTACACCCAGGCCCTGCTCGCCGCGATCCCCCGCCTGGGCGACAAGCGCACGCGCCTGCAAGCGATCCCCGGGCAGCCACCGAGCCTGATCGACCCGCCAGAGGGCTGCCGCTTCGCCCCGCGCTGTCCGCTGCGGATGGACAAGTGCGCCGAGATGCCGCCAACGGTGGAACTGGCGGACGGGCACAGCGCCGCGTGCTGGAAGCTGGTGTGATGCTGGAGCTCCCCCGGTGCTAGAACTCCAGTCCGTCACCAAGCACTACCGGACCAAGCGCGGCGTGGTGCGCGCGGTGGAGAGCGTGTCGTTCGCGGTGCGTCCGAAAACCACCCTGGCGTTGGTGGGAGAAAGCGGATGCGGCAAGACCACCATCGCCAAGATGATCCTCCAACTCGAACGCCCCACCAGCGGCGCGATCCGCTTCGAGGAAAAGGACGTGGCGACGATGGATGCCACGGCACTCAAGGCCTATCGCCGCCAGGTGATGGCCGTCTTCCAGGACCCCTACGCCTCGCTCAACCCCCGCCTGCGCGTCGGCACCATTATCGCGGAACCCATCCTGGCCCATGAGAATCCCGGGCGCGCGGCGGTGGAAAAACGCGTCGCCGAGGTGCTCGATGTCGTCGGCATGCCGGCGGGTGCCGCGCGGCTGTATCCGCACGAGTTCAGCGGCGGGCAGCGGCAACGCATCGCCATCGCCCGCGCACTGGCGCTGCGGCCGCGGATGATGGTGCTGGACGAGCCGGTCTCCGCACTCGATGTGTCGATCCGGGCGCAGGTGCTGAACCTGCTGGCCGACATCCAGGACGAATTCGGCCTGACCTACCTGATCATCGCCCATGACCTGGCGCTGGTGGAGCATTTCTCCGACGACGTGGCCGTGGTCTATCTAGGCCGGGTGGCGGAGGCGGGGCCGACGGAGCAGGTGTTCGCAGCCCCACGCCACCCCTACACCCAGGCCCTCCTCGCCGCGGTGCCGCAGCCGGACCCGGACCACGTGCTGAGCGAGACGGCGGCGGCCGGCGAGATCGCCAGCGCGCTCGATCCCCCCTCCGGCTGCCGGTTCCATCCGCGCTGCCCACTGGTGATCGATGTGTGCCGCAGCACCGTGCCGGACTTGCGCGGGGCGCCGCACGCCGCCGCATGCCATGTCGTGGAGGGCTGAACGATGGCTGCACCGCTGGCGGGCCTGATCGTGGTGGAAACCTGTGGCGACGTGGCGACGCGCTATTGCGGCAAGCTGTTCGCCGAGCACGGCGCGCGGGTGATCCAGGCATATCGCCCGGAGAATGGCCGGCTGGCCTATGGCGGGCCGTCGGCGTGGGCCTATGCGACCTGGCTGGACCACGCCAAGGAACGCAGCGAGGCGATACCGTCGGGGCTGTCGGTAGACTTGGTGATCGCCGGCCAGACGCCAGCCGACGTCACGAAGGCAGAGACTCTGGCGGCGGCGCTGGCCGGGGCGCCGCTGGTGCTGGGGCTGACCTGGTTCGGCATGAGCGGCCCGTGTGCCGACTGGATCGGAAGCGACGCGATCCTGCAGGCGATGTCCGGCGTCGCCTATGCCTTCGGCACCGCCGAGGGGCCGCCGGTGTTGCCGCAGGGTCATGCGCCGCAGGTGGTCGGCGGGGCAACCGGGTTCATCGCGGCGATGGCGGCACTGCTTGGGCGGCGGCACGGCGCAGGTGCATCGCGGATCGAAGTAAGCCTGCACGAGGCGTTCCTGTGCCTGGCGGAGCATTCCGGCCCCGGCGCATTCGCCGGCGGCCCGGCGACGCGGCGGCGCGGGGTGAACCGCTATGGCCCGGTCTATCCGCAGACCATCTTTCCGGCCAGCAATGGATGGATCGGCATCTCCGCGCTGACCCCGCAGCAATGGCACGGCTTCTGCGCCCTGATCGGCATGCCGGAACTGGCGCGCGATCCGCGCTTCGAGACGACCGACCTGCGCATGGCGGCGGCCGACCAACTGGACGAAATCCTGATGCCGGCGGTGGCGAAACTCGCAGCCGGGCCGATGCTGGAAGACGGCCAGCGCAAGTATCGCGTGCCCATGGGGCCGGTTCCGACCATGGCCGAGGTGCTGGCAACGCCGCACTGGCGCGAGCGCGGCAGCTTCCGCGCCTACAACGGCAACGGTCCCGGCTTCGATGGCCCGGCGATGCCATTCCGGCTGCATGGCCGTGGCCACGGAACGACGCCAGCAGGTGCAACGGGCGCCGCCGGCCCCCTGGCCGGCGTGCGCGTGCTGGACCTCTCGATGGGCTGGTCCGGCCCCCTCGCCGGCCGCCACTTCGCCGATCTCGGCGCCGAAGTGATCAAGGTCGAAGGCTGCGCCCATATCGACTGGTGGCGCGGCTGGAACGCGCTGGAGGCGGGCGACCCGCCGCCCTACGAAACACGGTCCAACTTCAACGCGGTGAACCGCAACAAGCGCGGCATCACGCTGGACCTGCGCGATCCCCAGGGTGTCGCCCTGCTCAAGCGGTTCGCGACGGATGCCGACCTGCTGATCGAGAACTACGCCCCCGGCGTGCTGGACAAGCTCGGCCTCGGCCCGGCGGCGCTGGCCGAGGTGAACCCCCGCCTGTCCTACATCTCGATGGGCGCCTTCGGCAGCGCCGGCCCCTGGTCCGGCTTCCGAGCCTACGGCTCCACCACCGAGCAGGCAGCCGGAATGCCATGGCTGCACGGCGAGCCAGACTGGGCGCCGGCAATGCAGCACACCGCCTATGGCGACCCCATCGCCGGCATCTACGCCGCCTGCGCCTCCCTGGTCGCGCTGTACGGACGCGAGGCAACCGGCGGAACGACGATCGACCTGTCGCAGGTCGAATGCCTGTTCCAGCTCGCCGCCGACGGCATCATCGCCCAGTCGGCAACCGGCATGGCACCGCCGCGCACCGGCAGCCAGCGGGCGACCAGCGCGTGGACAGGCACGCTGCGCTGCACCGGCGAGGATGCGTGGCTGGCGGTCGATGTCGCCACAACGGCACACCTGCCGAAGCTGGCCCACGCGATCGGCGCAGCGCTCGCACCCGGGGAATCGCCGGAGGCGGCGCTGGTCGCCTGGGCCGCTGGCCAGGACGTGTGCGCGTCGGCCTCGTTGCTCCAGGCCGCCGGGATCGTGGCCGGGCCGGTGATGCCCGGCAGCGCGCTGCTGCATGATCCGCATCTGCTGGCACGCGGGTTCTGGCTGGAAGCCGAGCGGCGGCACGTCGGGCGGCATGTGGTGCCACGTGCGCCCTATGCGCTCGATGGGGCGCGGCCGAGCTTTGTCCGCCCTGCCCCAACCCTGGGCGAGCACAACGAAGAAGTATTGGGCGAGGTGCTGCACCTGTCCGCCGGCGAGATCGCCAGGCTGGAAGCCGGCGGCATCATCGGCACCAAGGCGATCTGACCAGACGAAAGAGACAGACATGCGCTTCAAGAAGCTGCTGATCGCCAATCGCGGCGAAATCGCCATCCGCATCGCCCGCGCGGCGGCGGACCTCGGGCTACCGACCGTGGCGGTGCATTCGGAGGATGACGCCCCAAGCCTGCATGTGCGCGTGGCCGACGAGGCGCAGGTCCTGCCGGGCGTGGGGGCCGCAGCCTACCTGAACGTGGACAACGTGGTCGCCGCAGCCAAGGCGGCGGGCGCCGATGCGATCCATCCCGGCTACGGCTTCCTCGCCGAGCGCGCCGATTTCGCCCGCGCCTGCGCCGCCGCCGGCCTCACCTTCGTCGGCCCGTCGCCCGCCCATCTCGACCTGTTCGGCGACAAGGCCCAGGCCCGCGCCGCGGCCGTCGCGGCGAGCGTGCCGGTGATGCGCGGGCTGGACCACGCAATCACCCTGGACGAAGCCCGCGCCTTCTTCGACACCCTCGGCCCCGATGGCGCGATGATCATCAAGGCAGTGGCCGGCGGCGGCGGCCGCGGCACCCGCGCCGTCATGGCCGCCACCGAGATCGACCAGGCCTTCAAGCGCTGCCAAAGCGAAGCAAAAGCCGCCTTCGGCCGCGAGGACGTCTACGTCGAGGAATTCATCCCCCGCGCCCGCCACATCGAGGTCCAGATCCTCGGCGACGGCACCGGCGCCGTCGCCCATCTCGGCGAGCGCGAATGCAGCGTCCAGCGCCGCTTCCAGAAAGTGGTCGAGATCGCCCCCTCCCCCAACCTCGACGACCGCCTGCGCCGCGAAATCATCGACGCCGCCGTCCGCTTCGCGCGCAGCGTGCGCTACGGCAATCTCGGCACCTTCGAATTCCTCGTCGACACCACAGGCCGCGTCGGCGCCCAACCCTTCATCTTCATCGAGGCCAATGCCCGCCTCCAGGTCGAGCACACCGTCACCGAGGAAGTCACCGGCGTCGACCTCGTCCAAACGCAGATCATGCTCGCGCAAGGCAGCCGCCTCTCTGAACTCGGCCTGGACGCACCCGCCATCGCCACCCCCCGCGGCCACGCCATCCAGGTCCGCGTGAACATGGAAACCCTGCGCCCCGACGGCCAGTTCCGCCCTGGCGGCGGCACGCTCGCCGTCTACGAGGCCCCCAACGGCCCCGGCGTCCGCACCGACGGCTTCGGCTATGCCGGCTACAAAACCAGCGCCAACTTCGACTCGCTGCTCGCCAAGGTCATCGTCCACGCCCGCTCCGGCACCTTCGCCGACGCCGCCGCCAAAACCCAGCGCGCGCTCTCCGAATTCCGCCTCGAAGGTGTCGGCACCAACATCCCCTTCCTGCACAACATCCTCGCCCACCCCGATTTCATCGCCGGCGCCGTGCACACCCGCTGGGTGGACGAAAAGCTGAAGGAACTCGCCCAGCCCCCGGACCTGCGCCAACGCTTCGTCGCCGCCGCCCTGCCCGGAACAGCCGCCCCCCCCGCCCCCGAAGCCCCAGGCGGCGAAGGCTTAGCCGGCGCCCGCGTAAAAAGCCGCGACCCGCTGGCCCTGTTCGCCTTCGACCAGCAAGTCAAAACCGACCAGAAAGCCACCGAAAAACCCGCCGAACCCGCCACCGCCCACGGCCCCGACGGCACCATCGGCCTCTCCTCCCCCATCCAGGGCACCATCGTCGCCATCTCCGTCGCCTCAGGCGACCAGGTCCGCCAGGGCCAGCAAGTCGCCGTCGTCGAGGCGATGAAGATGGAACACGTCATCACCGCCACAACGTCGGGCATCATCCGCGGCGTGACCATGGCGGCTGGCGACGTGGTCCGCGAAGGCTACCCGATCGTCTTCCTGGAGCCAGCCGAAGTCGAAGGCGGCGCCATCGCCGCGGCCGCCGCGGTCGACCCCGACCACATCCGCGCCGACCTGCAGGAGGTGATCGACCGGCGCGCGTACACGCTGGACGAGAACCGCCCCCAGGCCGTCGCCAAGCGCCACGCCCTGGGCAACCGCATGCCGCGCGCCAACATCGCGCAACTCGCCGACCCCGGCAGCTTCACCGAGTACTGGCCCCTGGTCGTAGCCCTCCAGCACGACCGCCACGACATGGAAACGCTGCGCCGCCAAACCCCGGCGGATGGCGTGGTCGCCGGCATGTGCACCATCAACGCCGACATCGTCGAAGCCTCCTGCGCCCGCGCCATGATCGTCCACTACGACTACACCGTGCTCGCCGGCACCCAGGGCCGCCGCAACCACTACAAGCAGGACCGCATGTTTGAGCTGGCGCACCGGTCGCGCATTCCGGTGGTGCTGTTCGGCGAAGGCGGCGGCGGGCGACCGGGCGACGACAACAACGGCCCCCGCATCGCCGTCGACACCACCACCTTCACAACCTTCTCCAGGCTCTCCGGCCTCGTGCCCCTCGTCGGCGTCGTCAACGGCCGCTGCTTCGCCGGCAACACGGCACTGGTCGCCTGTTGCGACGTCATCATCGCCACCGACAACACCACCATCGCCATGGGCGGCCCGGCGATGATCGAGGGCGGCGGCCTCGGCATCTACACGCCCGAGGAGTGCGGCCCGCTCTCGTTCCAGGTCCCCAACGGCGTCGTCGACATCCAGGTCAAGGACGAGGCGGAAGCCGTCCGCGTCGCCAAGAAATACCTCTCCTACTTCCAAGGCCCCATCAAGGAATGGCAAGCCCCCGACCAGCGCCTGCTGCGCCACGTCATCCCCGAGAACCGCCTGCGCCTCTACGACATGCGCGACATCATCCACACCCTCGCCGACATCGACTCCGTCCTCGAAATCCGGGAAAAATTCGGCATCGGCATCATCACCGCCTTCATCCGCGTCGAAGGCCATCCCATGGGCGTCATCGCCAACAACCCCCACCACCTCGCCGGCGCCATCGACTCCGACGGCGCCGACAAGGCCGCCCGCTTCCTGCGCCTGTGCGACGCCTTCGACATCCCCGTCCTCTCCCTCATGGACTGCCCCGGCATGATGGTCGGCCCCGACGTCGAGAAAACCGCGCTGGTCCGCCACTGCGTCCGCCTGTTCAACACGGGTGCGAACATGACCGCCCCGTTCTTCGGCGTCGTCGTGCGCAAGGCCTACGGCCTCGGCGTCCAGGCCATGCTCGGCGCCGGCTCCCTGGTCGGCTTTTTCACCGTCGCCTGGCCCACCGCCGAATTCGCCGGCATGAACATCGAGGGCGCCGTGAAGCTCGGCTACCGCAAGGAACTCGCCGCCATCGCCGACCCCGAAGCCCGCCGCGCCGAATTCGACCGCCGCGTGGCCGAAGCCTACGAAACCGCCAAATCCGTCAACGCCGGCGTCGGCGGCGGCCTGGACGACGTGATCGACCCCGCCGAAACCCGCGCCTGGATCATCATGGGCCTGCGCAGCCAACCGCCGCTGGAGCCGCGGACGGAGAAGAAGCACGCCTACATCGATACTTGGTGAAGCCATTAAAGTTTGCAATCCGCAACGTTCTGGGAATACTCTGATCAGAGGTTGAGCATTAGCCGGCAACTGCAACGGGAGGCAAAAAATGAGCCATAAGAACATGCTGACTGGGCTACAACTACGCTCAACTGTGCGATCGAACGGCGAGTTGGAACTGACGCTCGCCAACATCGAAATCGGTCCCCCAGGGCACGACGAGGTTGTGATCAGGATGGAAGCGGCGCCGCTCAATCCATCCGACCTCAGCCTGTTGCTGGGTCTCGCGGACCCGAAGACCCTGCGAACCGCCGGAACCTCCGCGCATCCCACCCTCGCCGCCACGGTGCCGCCACAGATCCTGCCCGCGCTGGAGGCACGGTTCGACCAGTCGCTGCCG
>JANPIH010000148.1:0-10501 GCA_031424895.1 Rhodospirillales bacterium | reverse complement strand
CGGTGCCGCGCCCGCCGGCGCCGCTCTCCGCGCCGGAGACCAGGCCCTTGGGGCCCTTTTCGCCGGGCCGGCGGCCGGGGGGGGCGAGGAGCCAGGCGGCGTCGGCTTGCGTGACCGGGGTGGCGACGGGGTTGAGGGCGGCGAGGCGGGCGCGCAGGCTGGGGGTGGGGGGCGCGCGGTCGGTTTTGGTGAGCAGGATGCGGTCGGCCATGGCGACCTGGCGGCGGGCTTCGGGGTGGCGGCTGAGGGTTGCTTCGCCGAGTTCGCTGTCGACCAGGGTGGCGATGGCGGCGACGGCGAAGCGGCCGGCCAGGGCGGGGTCGGACATCAGGGCGGCGAGGATGGGGGCGGGGTCGGCCAGGCCCGAGGTTTCGACGAGGACGCGGGCGAAGCGGAGTTCGCCGGCTTCGCGGCGGGCGTGCAGGTCGAGCAGGGTTTGCACGAGGTCGGTGCGGATGGCGCAGCAGATGCAGCCGGTTGTGAGCTGGAGGAGGGTTTCGTCGCTGCCCTGGAGCAGATTGGGGGCGATGAGGTCGTGGTCCAGCGCGATTTCACCGAATTCGTTGACGATGACCGCGGTGTCGGACAGGCTTGGGTCGCGCAACATGCGGGCGATCAGCGTGGTCTTGCCGCTGCCCAGACATCCCGTCACCACGGATACAGGTACCATGGACAATCCCGACCACATCATTCGCGACGTCGCAAGCCTGCGGGCCCTGTATGGGGAGCCGATGGGGGCGGCGGTGAGCAAGCAGGTGGACCACCTGCATCCGCATTACCAGGCGCTGATCCGGGCCTCGCCGTTCTGCGTGCTGGCGACCGTGGGGGACACGGTGGAGATCACGCCGCGGGGGGATGCGCCGGGGTTCGTGGAGATTGCCGACGCGCATACGCTGCTGCTGCCGGACCGGCGGGGGAACAACCGGATCGACAACCTGCGCAACATCGTGGCCGATCCGCGGGTGACGCTGCTGTTCCTGATCCCTGGGGTGGGGGAGACGCTGCGGGTGATCGGGCGGGCGCAGATCAGCGTGGAGCCTTCGTTGCTGGCGCGGTTCGTGGTGAACAACCAGCTGCCCAAAAGCGTGCTGGTGGTGACGGTGGAGAGCTGTTTCTTCCAGTGCGCCAAGGCGCTGATGCGATCGAAGCTGTGGGACAAGGCGGCGCAGGTCGAGCGGAGCGCGTTGCCGAGCAATGGGCGGATCCTGGAGGACATCACCAAGGGGGAGTTCGACGGGCAGGCCTATGACAAGATCGCGCCGCAGCGGTTGAAGGATACGATGTACTGAGGCGGAAGGGCATTATATCGTCACAAATACCGCGCGGCTGGGTGGCGTTTCAGGCGCCCTGCATGGCGGCTTCGTGCGGGAGCGGCGGGGGATCGGGGGCGGCGGGGAGGGTGAGGGTGACGGTGGTGCCGTGGCCGGGGGTGCTGGCCAGGCGCATGGTGCCGCCGATGCCGTCCAGGAAGGCGGCGATGGAGGTGAGGCCGATGCCGGTGCCGGTGTCCTTCTTGGTGGTGAAGAACGCATCGGTGGCGCGGGCCAGGGTGGCCGCATCCATGCCGATTCCGGTGTCCGTGACGGAAATCTCGACGTAGGCCCCGGATTGGGCCCCGGATTGGGCCCCGGGTGGGGTGGCGGCAGGGCGGGCGACGACGGTGATGGTGCCGCCGTCGGGCATGGCGTCGCGGGCGTTGATGACTAGGTTGATCAGGGCGGATTCGAGTTCGGCCGGGTCGGCGCGGACGGCGGCCGGCAGGTTCGGGGCGCAGTTCTCCTCCAGCCGGTAGCCAGGGCCGAGGGAGGTGCGCAGGAGGCGGCAGGTGGCCGCGATGGCGGGGGCCAAGGCGCAGGTGGATGCGAGTTCGGCGCGGTTGGCGGTGAAGGCCAGAAGGCGCTGGGTGAGTTGAACGCCGCGGTCGCTGGCTTCCTTGACCTGGGTGATGAGGTCGTGGGCGCGGGCGGCGTTGCCCTGGGCGATGGCGCGGTCGATCATGGCGACGCCGCCCTGGACGGCCTGGATGGTGTTGCGGAAGTCGTGCACCAGGCCGGCGGCGACGTGGCCGAGGGTGTCCACGCGCTGGAGATGGCGGAGCATGGCTTCCGCATTGGCGCGGGCGCGTTCGGCGGCGGCGGCGTGCTCGGCCTCCGCACGGATGCGGCGTTCGGCGGCGAGGGTGCGCTGGGCCGAGAGGCGGTGCCGCCAGGTCAGGGCCAGGAGGAGGGCCATGGCCAGGGCGGTGAGCATCAGCATGGGCAGGCTGCGCTGGAACCAGGCGGCGCGGATGCTGGTGGTGGCGCGCGCGTAGCTGATGGAGATGCCGACGCGGTCCAGCCGGCGGACGGCGAAGATCCGGTCGATGCCGTCGACCGGCGACAGGCCGCGGCCTATGGCGGATGGGGCGCCGGCACCGATTGCGGTGAGGGCGGCGCGGGCGGGGGCGGTGGGGGGCAGGCGCGGGGCGGCGGCGGCCGGGAGGGGCGGATAGCGGGCGAGGATCGTGCCATCGTCGCGGAACAGGATGATGGCGTCGTCTGCTTCGGCGCGCACGGCGCGGAACATGGCGACGAGGGTGGCCTGGGCGAAGGTGGCCCAGAGGACGCCGCCATCGGGCTGGCCATCCGGCCCGAGGTGGGGGCGGCCGTAGGGGATGACCACATCGCCGGTCAGCCGGCCGGCCATCGGCTCGCCCATGGCCACGGTGTTGGGCCCGGCGGAGCGCAGGGCCACGACGAAGTCACGGTGGGCATGGGCGGTGCGGGGGCCGGGGAAGGGGACGCCGGAGATGTGCAGGAGCAGGCCCGAGGGGTCGACGATGCCGAGGCGGTTGGTGTGGGGGGCGGCCTGCTGCAGTCGTTTCAGCAGGGTGGGGATGGTGGGGTCGGCGGCGATCTCGGGCCAGGACATGCCCTCGATTCGGACCTGGACGGCTTCCAGCGCCGTATCGTGGACTTCGAGGGAGCGGGCGAGGTGTTCGTAGAGGAGGTCTGCGGTGTGGGTGGCGAGGCCGATGGCCTCGCGCTCGACCTGGCGCCAGGACCACTGGGCGAACGCCAGGGCCATGGCCAGGGGGACGACCACGGCGGCGATCCAGAGGGGCGCGGAGTAGAGCCTTTCACGCGCGGTCATTGGTCGACTCCATGGCGTTCGGGCGCCGGTCGTGGGGCCGTCATGGACGGGTTGATTTAGTATCGATGATTTATCTTCGCATGTCTCGCGTTAACGTGCGCGTCACGTTTTCGGGAAGATGGATACGTTACCGTTTCCGCCTTTGACGGTGGTTTGCCGGGATATGAACGCGGAACTGTGCGGGGGGGTTAACTGGCGGGGGCTACCTTGCGCCGGGGCCGATGCGGGCGGAGCCGCCGCGGGGGATGGCGAGGGCGGCGCGGAGCGCGGTGAGGAGGGCGGTGATGGAGGGGGCGGGGCGCGGGGGGCGGTGGGCTGCCTCACGCGCGGGGGTTTGCAGGAACCAGCGGGTGGGGGCGGGGCCTGGGGTGACGGTGTAGATGCCATCGGGCGCGGCGATGGCGATATGGGTGGATTCGACGGTGACGCGGGCGTCGAGGCTCCAGAGGCGGATTGCGTCGCGGAGGAGGGCGCGAAGGTCGGCGGGGTTCATTGTTGGCATGGGGTGGTGCTGCAGGCAGGATGATTGGCATGACCGATCAGAAGCCTGACTCTGCGTTGCACGACTCTGGGCCGCATAACGAAGCTTCCTCCCAGGCGGTGCGGGCGCGCTGGCTTGAGGATCATCGCGCGGCGATGGATGCCTGGAACGCCTATGTCGACGCACATGGGCTGCCTTTGGCGGAGTATCGGTTGTTCTAATGCGTCGGGGGATGCGGGTTCATGGTGTGGGAGCAAAGAAGTGGCCTGAGGTTGGGCTTGGTTTGGCAAGCGTGGATCCTTCTCTTCGCTCAGGGCGACGATATTTCTATTATGAATAAAGTGTTTTTGCTTCTTTTCGTCCACAAAAAGAAGACTTCCTTCCTTACATCTTGACGGGCGCCGCAATGATGGCCGGGTTGATCTTGCGGCTGATCCATTTGCCGTCCGCCAGGTCGCCGGTGAGGTGGCCGTTTTCCATGACCACTTTGCCGCGCAGGAGGGTGAGGCAGGGCCAGGCGTGGGCGTCCCAGCCTTCCCAAGGGGTGTAGTCGGTTTCGTGGAGGTCGGCCGCCGTGATGGTGCGGCGTTTGGTGGGGTCGAGGACGGTGATGTCGGCGTCCGCACCCGGGGTGATGGCGCCTTTCTGGGGGTAAAGGCCGAGGATGCGGGCGGCGTTTGTGCTGACTAGGTCGACGAAGCGTTCGAGGGTGTAGCCGCGGCGGCCGACCATTTCGGTGTACATCAGGGGGACGCGGGGTTCGACACCGGAGTTGCCGCCGGTGGTGTCGTCGATGCGGACGCCCTGGGTTTTCTGGGCCAGGGTGCAGCAAAGCTCGTCGGTGGCGATGCAGTTGATGCTGCCGTCGAGCGTGCCGGACCACAGGGCGGCCTGGTCGCGGGGGGATTTGAGCGAGGGGTAGGTGTGATAGATCTGGCCGTTGGGGCGTTTGTAGTCCTCGGCGGTGTAGAGCATGTATTGATGGAGGCTTTCGCCGTAGATGGGGATGCCTTTGGCGCGGGCCTCGCGGATGGCGGCGACACCGGATTCGGCCGAGGTGTGCAGCATGTAAAGCGCGGTGCCGGGGACGGATTCGGCGAGGCGGATGATGCGGCGGAAGGAAAGATCCTCCGACAGCGCGTTGTGGACCTCGGCCATGTTGTGGAAGCTGGTGCGACCCTCGCGGATGAGTTTCGCATACATGTGCATGACGATGTCGTTGTCTTCGGCGTGGATCACCGCGAGGCCCTGGTTGGCGGCGATGACCTGGAAGACTTCCCAGATGTCGCCGAAATCGACCATGCGGCCCTTTCGGCTGGGGGTGATGTCGGTGGTGAAGATTTTCACGGTGGGGTGGCCGGCGCGGATGGCGTCGGCGAGTTCGGCGAGGTGGAGGGGCGCGATGTCGCCCTCGACCATGAGGTGGAAGGCGTAGTCGATGTGGCAGGCGCCGGCCCAGCCCGCGTCGCGCCTGGCGATGGCAGCGGGGATGGTGGGGCCGTCGATGGTGCGGACGAAGTCGATCATGGTGGTGGTGCCGCCGAACACGGCGGCGCGGGAGACGACGGAGGCGGGCTGGGTGTGCTGGGGGGTGCCGCCGTCGGGCGAGGGCATGGGCCAGTCGCAGTGGACGTGGGGGTCGATGCCGCCGGGCATGACGATGCGGCCGGTCATGTCGATGACGCGGGGCGCGGTGAGGGTGCCGAGCTTCTCGATGGCGGCGATGCGGCCGCCCTCGATGGCGATGTCGCCCTCGATGACGCCTTCGGGGGTGACGATGCGGTCGCCGCGCATAACCAGATCGAGCATGGGAGTCTCCCGCGTGTTCACGGACATGGTCGCGCTGTGGGCGAGGGCAGGCAAGGGGCAGGGAAGATTCTTCTTTTTGTGAACAAAAAGAAGCAAAAAAACTTTTTTCATTTGGCTTTGGGGTGGCGGTTGGGCGGGGAGCCGGGCGTCGGTCACGCTTAAAGGGATGAAGTTTTTTTGCTTCTTTTTGTTCACAAAAAGAAGCCTTGCTTCCTTTCGCTTGCCTTTTGGTGCGGCTACTCTCGCCCCATGGACACGCATCTGACGGATTGCATCGTGGTGGGCGGCGGGATCGCGGGGGCGTCGGCGGCGGCGCATGTCGCGGCGGATCGGCTTGTGGTGCTGGTCGAGGCGGAGGAGGCGGCGGGGTATCACACGACGGGGCGGTCGGCGGCGCTGTGGATATTGAACTATGGGCCGGCGGATGTGCGGGCGCTGACGGGGGCGTCGCGGGGGTTTTTCGAGGCGCCGCCCGAGGGGTTTTCGGAGGCGCGGCTGTGGTCGCCGCGGGATGTTTTGTATCTCGCGGCGGCGGGGGATGCGGGGGCGGTGGCGGAGGTGATGGCGGCGGGGGTGGGGCTGCGGGAGATTTCGGTTGCCGCGGCGCGGGCGATGGTGCCGGCGATCCGGGAGGGGGCGGTTTCGGCGGCGTTGATCGAGAGCGGGACATTCGATTTGGACGTGGCGGCGCTGCACCAGGGGTTCCTGGGGCTGTTGCGGCGGCGAGGCGGGGCGGTGGCGCTGCGCAGCCGGACGATGCGGATCGAGCGGCGGGAGGGGGCGTGGGAGGTTGAGGTGACGGGGGGGGCGCGGTTCCGGGCGCCGGTGCTGGTGAACGCGGCCGGCGCCTGGGGGGACGAGGTGGCGGCGCAGGCGGGGGTTCGCCCGCGGGGGCTGGTGGCGAAGCGGCGGACGGGGGTGATCATCGATCCCGCCCCGTGGCAGCCGGCGGAGTGGCCGGCGCTGATGGAGGCGCGGGAGGGGTGGTATGGAAAGCCCGAGGCGCGGACGCGGCTGATGATCTCGCCCGCGGACGAGACGCCAATCCATGCGCATGACGTGCAGCCGGACGAGCTCGATGTCGCCATCGCGGTCGATCGGATGCAGCAGATGCTGGATATCGAGGTGCGGCGGGTGGAGCGGGCGTGGGCGGGGCTGCGGACGTTCACGGCGGATGGGAGCCTGTGCTTCGGGTTCGCGGAGGATGCGCCGGGGTTCTTCTGGTGCGTAGGGCAAGGGGGGTATGGCATCCAGACGTCGCCGGCGGCCGGACGGCTGGTGGCGGATATGGTGGCGGGGCGGGAGGCGGGGTGGTTGGCTGACTCGGAGGGAATCGTCGAATCGATCCGGCCAGGGCGATTCGGGTAGGTAAGGAAGGATTCTTCTTTTTCTGAAGAAAAAGAAGCAAAAAGACTTTTATCCATATCCGTTGGTGCCTGATCTCGGTGCGATGGAATGAAAGTTTTTTGGTTCTTTTTTTCAAAAAAGAACATTCTTCCTGTCCTTGCCGCGCCCGGCCGCATGCGGCATGCATCTTGCGTCCGGTGGACCCCTGAACGGTGACGGGAAGACCCATGGCCTTGCATGTCGCGCTGACCCATCGGACCAGCTATCGCTATGACCGGGCGGTGTCACTGGGGCCGCAGACCATCCGGTTGCGGCCGGCGCCGCATGCGCGCACTCCTGTTCTGTCATATTCGCTCAGCGTGACGCCGAAGCCGCATTTCCTGAACTGGCAGCAGGACCCGCAGGGGAATTTCCTGGCGCGGGTGGTGTTCCCGAAGAAGGTGACGCGGTTCGAGGTGACAGTCGATCTGGTGGCCGATATGGCGACCATCAATCCGTTCGACTTCTTCCTGGAGCCTGAGGCGGAGGTTTTTCCGTTCGCCTACGACCCGGTGCTGGCGCCTGAGCTGGCGCCGTTCCGGCGGCTGGAGGAACCGGGGCCGTTGCTGGCGGCGATGATCGCCGCGGTGCCGCGGGCGCCGAAGCGGACGGTGGATGTGCTGGTGGCGCTGAACGCGACGGTGCAGGGGCGCATTGCCTATATCGTACGCATGGAGCCGGGCGTGTGGCCGCCGCAGCGGACGCTGGAGGAGGGGCGGGGGTCGTGCCGGGATTCGGCCTGGCTGCTGGTGCAGTTGCTGCGGCACCTGGGGTTCGCGGCGCGGTTCGTCAGCGGCTACCTGATCCAGTTGGTGGGGGATGTGAAGCCGCTGGAGGGACCGGAGGGGCCGGCGGCGGATTTCACCGATTTGCATGCGTGGGCGGAGGTGTACCTGCCGGGGGCGGGGTGGATCGGGCTTGACGCGACATCGGGGCTGATGACGGGCGAGGGGCATATTCCGCTGGCGGCCACGCCCGATCCGCAGTCGGCGGCCCCCATTTCGGGCGGGGTGGAGGCGGCCGGGGTGGAGTTCGGCTTCGAGATGCAGGTGACACGCGTGGTGGAGACGCCGCGCACGACCAAGCCGTATTCCGAGGCGCAGTGGCAGGCGATCCTGGCAGCGGGCGATGAGGTGGACCGGGCGCTGGCGCGCGGGCAAGTGCGGCTGACGATGGGGGGGGAGCCGACCTTCGTGGCGGCGTCGGATTTCGAGGCGGCGGAGTGGAACACGAACGCACTCGGGCCGACCAAGCGGGGCTATGCCTCGCGGCTGCTGCGGCGGCTGGCGCCGCTGTGGGCGCCGGGGGCGGTGCTGCATACCGGGATGGGCAAGCAGTATCCGGGCGAGCCGCTGCCGCGCTGGGCGCTGTCGGCGCATTGGCGGACGGACGGGGTGCCGGTGTGGCTGAACCCGGCGTTGCTGGCCGATCCGGACCGGGACCGTGGGGAGGCGACGGCGCAGGACGCAGCGTTGTTCGCGGCGGCGCTGGCTGGGCGGTTGGGAGTCGATCCGGCGATGGCGGTGCCGGCGCATGAGGACGTGCACTACTACCTGTGGCGGGAGCACCGGCTGCCGGCCAACGTGGTGATCGCGGACAACAAGCTGCGCGATCCGCTGGAGCGGGCGCGGATGGTGCGGCTGTTCGCGGAGGGACTGGCTTCGCCGGTGGGGACGGTGCTGCCGCTCGGCCGCGCGGTGGCGCGGGGGGTGGCGCGATGGCGGACGGCGAAGTGGCATTTCCGCGGCGACACGCTGTTCCTGCTGCCGGGCGATTCGCCGATCGGGCTGCGGCTGCCGCTGGACAGCCTCCCGTGGGTGGACCCGGCGATGATCGAGCCGGTGTTCGAGCGCGATCCGTTCGAGGCCGCGCAGACGCTGCCGCTGGCGACAGAGATGGCGGCGGAGCCTGTTCGCACGGCGCTGACGGTGGAGCCGCGGGGCGGGCTGATCCATGTGTTCCTGCCGCCACTGGAGGCTGGGGAGGATTGGCTGGAGCTGGTGGCCGCCGTGGAGGCGACGGCGCAGGCGTTCGGGCAACCCATTGTGCTGGAAGGATATCTGCCGCCCTCCCATCCCGGGTTGCAGCATTTTTCCGTCACGCCCGATCCTGGGGTGATCGAGGTGAACATCCATCCCTCGGTCTCCTGGGCGGAGCATGTGGCGCGGACGGAGACGCTGTACGAGGAGGCGCGGCAGGTGGGGCTGGCGTCGGAGAAGTTCATGCTCGATGGGCGGCATGTCGGCACCGGCGGCGGCAATCATGTGGTGATGGGGGGCGCCTCGCCGGAGGAAAGCCCGTTCCTGCGCCGGCCGGATCTGCTGAAATCGGTGCTGGGGTTCTGGCACAATCACCCGAGCCTTTCGTTCCTGTTCAGCGGGTTGTTCATCGGGCCGACCAGCCAGCATCCGCGCATCGACGAGGCGCGCGACGATGCGGTGGCGGAGCTGGAAACGGCGTTCGCGCAGGTGAAGCGGGATGTGCCGACGCCGCCGTGGCTGACCGACCGCATCTTCCGCAACATCCTGGTGGACATGGCGGGCAACACCCACCGCACCGAGTTCTGCATCGACAAGATGTACGATCCGGCGGGGCCATCCGGCAGGCGGGGGCTGGTGGAGTTCCGGGCGTTCGAGATGCCGCCCCATGCGCGGATGTCGGCGGCGCAGATGCTGCTGATGCGCGCGGCGGTGGCGGCGTTCTGGGAGCGGCCCTACGAGCGGCGGCTGGTGCGGTGGGGAACGCGGCTGCACGATCGGTTCCTGTTGCCGCAACCCTGCCTGGAAGACCTGCGCGATGCGCTCGACGAGCTGGGCGGCTACGGCTTCAAGCTCGACCCGGCCTGGTTCACGCCGCACGCGGAGTTCCGCTTCCCCAAGATCGGCGCCATCACGGTGCGCGACATGGGGGTGGAACTGCGCCACGCGCTGGAGCCCTGGCACGTGCTGGGGGAGGAAAGCACGCCGGAAGGGATGGTGCGCTACGTGGACAGCGCCACCGAGCGGGTGCAGCTGCGGGTGAGCCACTGGGTGGAGGAACGCTACACCCTGGCGGTGAACGGCGTCGGCGTGCCGCTGTCGCGCACCGAGCGGGTGGGGGACTACGTGGCCGGCATCCGGTTCAAGGCGTGGAACCCGCCCCACAGCCTGCATCCGACCGTGAAAGCGCAGGCGCCGCTGGTGATCGACGTATTCGACACATGGACCGGACGCAGCCTGGGCGGCATGACCCACCATGTCGCCCACCCCGGCGGCCTCAGCTACGACAGCTTCCCGGTGAACGCCAACGAAGCCGAAGCGCGACGACGCTCACGCTTCCTGGCGATGGGACACTCGCCCGGACCCATGCCGGAACCCCTATCCAGCACCAGCCTGGACCACCCCATGACCCTCGACCTGCGCCGCTTCGCCTGACACCCTGGACCTCAACCATCACGCCTGGGATGCTGAGGCGATGATCGGCAGAGTCGCGGACATGCGGGGAAGGGAAGGAAGGCCAGGGGCTTCGCCCCTGCACCCCACCAGGGGGCCGAGCCCCCTGGACCCTCAATCTTTGTTCCGCCTTCGGCGGGAGGGGCCGACCCGGTTTGTGTCGCGCGCTGAGACGGCCCCTCCCGCCGAAGGCGGAAAAGGTCCGGGGTTCCAAGGGCTCCGCCCTTGGCGGGTCCAGGGCAGAGCCCTGGCCTTCCTTCCT
>JANPIH010000147.1:0-5640 GCA_031424895.1 Rhodospirillales bacterium | reverse complement strand
CGAGCCTTGCGGGATCGGCGGCGCCTGTGCCCAGGCCGGAGCGATGCCGCACACGGCCATCAGCACGGCCGCGGACATAAAAAAGGCGCACGCGGCCAGGGAGCGCGGTGCGACCGGAAACTCCCGATATGGCAGCGTCGTCCCCTCCCGGTTATGATCGGATACCATTATCTAACGATATCTTACCGATAAAAATGCGGCAACAATTATATTGTAACAAGTGAATGTGATCGTCTCGCTGCGCAGGTCTGGTCATCCCGCCGAAAACCTCTCGCATTGACCAGGGGAGTGCGACGAAATCGGCGCCGCTCTCGTTGCTGGATCACGTCGTCGTGTATGTCCGCCATCGCGTGGACGACTCTCAGGCCCTCGATATCCGGCTCGGCTACCCACTCACGCCGCGATGCACGACCTCGGCGAACGCCAGCATTTCCGCACTATCAGGAAATAGACCGACACCGCACCGCACTGCGTGTCGTGCCTCCTGCAACTGCCCCAGGGCCAACAGCGAGCTGGCTTGCAGGATGAGCAGAACGGGATGGCGCACCTGCAGCAGAGGCATGGCATTGACGGCGGCCACCACGTCCTCGAAGCGCTCAAGGAGAAACTTAGATTCAACAATATGCAGGAACGTTTGTTCCTCGGCAGGGTCACATTCGAGCGACGCCTCAAACGCGGCGAGGCTGGCGTCGAACTCGCCGGAACCGGAAAGAGCGATCCCCAACATCCGCCAGTAGAGCCCGTTTTCGGGGTGCAGTTCCGCGGCCAGCGCGAGCTTTCGCAATGCGGCCTCGTGCTGCCCGGAACACTCAAAAATCAACCCCAAGCCGAAGGCTGCCTCGGCGCAGTCGGGCGCGATGCTCAAAGCTTCCTGATAGCAACTTGCAGCCTCGCTCCATATTTCCGCGTTCGCATGGTGCGCGGCAGTTGCCAACAGGGTCCCGACAGGGTCGTCGGCATTTGGTGCCGCGCGAGGGAAATCGTCAGTTTGAGTGGTCATGATGGTTCACCCGGCGGGATCATTGCCGATAGTGGTTCTTGAACCACGGATCTCCCCACTTATCCCATGCTTTCTTTGTCCTATAGGCAACGGCCCCCGCTGCAACCCCAGCGACTACGAAAGTGACCAAAAAGGGCGCTGTCGGGATGGCAACTGCCAATAGCGCTGTTGCAGCCGCCCCTCCTAAGACGTCGTCCCAAAAGCCGCAATCGCTCCCAATGCCTTCGAGCTCGCCGCAACTTTGGCCACATAGTCTTTCGTCGCTACGGCCTCGGCCGTGGCTCCAACCGCTTCTATAGCGCTTATCGCTATGCCGTATACTCCAAAGCGTATTCCTTTCGCGCTGTTCTTAGCAACGGTTACCGCGATATGCTTTCCCCAGTGAAACGCCTTGGTGACCGGCATGTTTTGTGCCCGAAGTTCTTTGAACACGCTGCGGACGGTTGCTCTTCCATCGATCGTTTTTCTTGCGAAGTCTAGGCCATCCATATGACTGTTTGGGGGGTAAGGAATTATTTCATCACCTCTGTCGCCGCGCTGTTCCCGGGTCCCACGCGACCGGCCGACTTGGCCAATACAACGGCCACCTTGCTTCCGCCACCACCGGCTCCACCGGCTCCTCCACTGACATCCCCAATCAGCACGGTCGGCCACCCCACCACGATCTTGCCGCCATGCGCCGTCAAGTCACCCAAGCGATCCGCGGGCATGCCGCCGATGAACACGCCCGTCGACCCCTTGACAATCACGTCGGGCGGACCGACGCAGACCAGGAGGTCACTCACCCGCGCTGCCGGCAGACCACCAATCAGCACGGTAGGGCAGCAGGGCCCAGCAACCGGTCTGCCGACATGCGGCACCAATCCCGTGAACATTGGGCAGACATGCATGTCGGTCAGGCGTGCTGCCGGCATTCCCATCAGCTCTGCTCCGCCTCGAGACGGCCGGTTCCACCCGCGGCAATCTCACGCGCGCTGCGGATGAACACCGCCAGCCGCTGCGCCTGGATCTCTGGCCGGCCGCGCACCGACGCCAGGGTCACCGCCCCAGCGACGGCCAGGCCGGCGAAGTGGCGGGCCGGCGGCACCGCAGGCTGCACCAGCGGCGCCATCGAATCGCCGCTCCAGAACGCCGCCACACAGGCCCACGCCTCTGGCGAGGCGTACACCGCTGCCTCGGCCTGCGCAAAGGCCGCCCGGCCGTTCTCGTCGTTGGCCTGCCGTACCCAAAGCTCCGCGGCCGCCAGGCAAGCGGCTGCCACCTCGCCCGCCGCCGCACCCGGTGGCCCAATTGCGGTATGGCGAGAGCACATGCATGCCCACCAGACGGCCTCGCGGCGCGGCAGGGCATGGGCGAGCAGGCGCGCCGCCTCCAGAAGGAAGCCGCCCGCCTCCAGCGCTCCAAGCGCATCGGCCGCAGCAGTACACGCGTCATAGAGCGCCGCGGCATCGGTCGGCAGCGCCAGATGGGGGCGGAATTCGCCCAACGGAGCACTGGACAACTTGTCCATCGGCCGTGCAGCCGTTGGGACGCGCTGCATATCGGACGGGGCGGACATGGTGGTTAATTGATCAAGACGATTCCGCCCTTGACTATCGTCATGGCGGCGCCCTCTACCTTGGTCATTGGACTTTTTACCTCAGTCATCATTTGTCCTTCGATCTTTACTATCATCCCCTTGATGGTCACGCCGGTCTGGTCGATCTTCACCGAGTTGGCCCCAACCTTCAATTCAATGGACTGCATTGCCTCCACGCTGATCGAACCCAGGTCGGCGTTCACGGTGATGTTGCCCATCTTGACGGTCAGGCCGTCATGGCCCTCCGTGATCTCCACCGTCCGGTCGCCCTTCACGGTTTCGGTCTGCTTGCCCTGCACCTCGACCGTCTCGTTGCCGCCGACGGCGCGGCGGCGGTTGGCATCCACCGTCTCGCGCAAATGGCGCATCACATAGGTGGTCTGGTCGTTTTCCACCGTGACCTTGTTGTCCTTCTGCGCGTGCAGGGAGACGAGTTCAGAGCCCTTTTTGTCGTCGAGGAAGAACTCGTTGTAGTCGGCGGTGCCGCCCTTGGTGGTGGAGCGGGTCTTTATCCCCGACTTGGTCTTGTCCGCCGGAAGCGGGAACGGGTGCTTGTGGGTGCCGTTGTAGAGGCTGCCGACCACGACCGGGTCGTCGGGATCGCCGTTGATGAAGGCGACCGCCACTTCGGTGCCGACGCGCGGGAAATGCTGCATGCCCCAGCCATTGCCGGACCACGGCTGCATCACCCGGACCTCGATAGTGTTGCCCGCCGTCGCGTCCTTACGATGGTCCCACAGCATCCGCACCCGGATGCGTCCCTCGTTCGTGACATGGATCTCCTCGCCTTCCGGCGCCAGCACCGTGGCCAGATGGATGCCACCCATGTTCGGGCGCGGCGTCGTGGCCGGCGTCCGGTAGGTATCACTGGCGCGGAAGCAGACGAACTGGTTGGCGTAATAGGCGCCATCGGCATCGCCGCTGGCGTTGCCGCCGACCGCGCACGAATGGCTTATGTTGCGGAGCACATACTGTCCGGGCGCGGCACCGCCGGTTTGCCCTGCCGCGGTCGCCAGCGTGAATCTGCCTCCTGCGAAAAAGGCCTGGTTGCCGCTGCGCCCGGAGGAGAGGGAGGAAGCCACATCGGCTGCCTCCTGCTGGAAACGCGCCCGCTTCTGGGTCACCGCCGCCTCGCGCGACCGACCGTACCAGTAGGTGATGTCGCGCGATGTGCCGCCCTGGCTTGCCGCCGCCGTCGCCTCGCTCCCGACCACGTCAGAGGACTGCTTGGCATTGTAGCCGCGCAGCATCACCTCGCGGATCGACGAGACGCGCGAACGCTTCCAGTCGGAGATCCCGCCCAGTCCACTGCCGACCATCGTGGCGCCGCCGCCCACCGACCGGAAACCACTATTGGTATCGGCGATGCACATTACGTGATTGTTCTGGGTGTGCATGAAATAATAGAACAAGCCATCCTCTTCCATCAGCCGGCTGACGAAGTCGAAATCGCTTTCGTTGTATTGCACCGTGAAGCCGCGCTGCGGCGGGGGCGCCGCCACGATGCGCAGCCTGTCGCCGGCGACACCGTTCTCATCCAGCACCTTCCTGACGATGTCGAGGGTCGTCATGTCGTGGAACACGCGGCAGTCGATGGTCTGGGTCGCAAACCACGCTTGGGGCACCAGCTCGGCTTCGTAGCTGTTGTGTTGCGCACCGACATCGTCGCTGCGCGAGATCGCACGGACGATGCCATGGAAATGCCGTGGCGCCGAGTCGTCACGATGCAGCGTCACGCACATCGGCTGACGCAACAGCTTGGTGGTGGCAACCGGGCCCTTCGGCGCCAGCAGCGTGACATTGAAAAGGAACGGCCGGCTGATCTGCTCGTCCCCGCGCAACGCCATGGGCATCAGCGCCCCCTCCGGCAGGCTGCACGACACGGTCAGCGAAATGTCAGGCATAACTTCCCTGCTCTCCTCACCCTGGCCTGCACTGCGCAGCTACCGGTTCCGACGGGGAAAGAACTGCAACCCCCACAGCGATGAGCCGGACGTCACCACCGTATCGATTGCATCCGGGCGCGTCCATCGCGGAGTGGTCTGCGCTTGGCTGAAAGAGGGTGGGCGGAACGACCAGCGTGCCGAGTCCACATTGGTGGTGCTGTATGGCAGCGTGCACCGCTGGCCGTCCGATGGAAAGACACCGCCCTGCGCATCTCCTTGCCGAATCTGGCCGTTGGAGGAGATCGATGCAGGCAGGAGCGCGGTACGCGACGGTGAGTCGTTTCGAAGTTCCTCGAATTGATCCGACTTACTTGCCGTCTGAGCACGCTGCGTCAGCGCGGCCTTTAGGGCCTTGGCATATTTGTCCCCACCTGTGCCAAACGCATCCTTACCGACCACTCCCGTTTCCAGCCACTTCGCCGCTCCATTTCCTCCCTGATTGTGAGCATACCCTAGAACCGGAATCCGCTCGATTGGCGCCATGGCTCGGTATTTGCCGTTGATCGTCAGTAACGTGCGATTGTTCGCCAATGTATAACCCGCGAAGAGCTTCTCCTGTAATGTCGGATCCGTACGAAAAACACTGCGCGCCTCTGCCGAGTGCCCCGGGTTGACGATCTTCAGATACCTTGAAGCATCTGCCTTAGCGGAACTGCCCAGTTGGTATCGGCCGTCGTAATGTCCATTTGCGCCACCAGCGATATCATAAACGCCCCCTGACTCAATCCTGGACACTTCTTCTCTGTACAGATCCCAAAGATTACGATCAAGTTCTAGTTTTTCCAAAATCAGTGCGTAGGGGATATCTATTTTGGCATTTTTTGTCTTTTCTGACATGAGGCCCCTCTCGAATTCCTCTACCCCAACTTTGCAAACATCATCCAGCGTCAGTTGGAACTTGAGCTGACGAAGCTACCGCCTGGAGTGCGGTGCTGCGCAGCAGGTCGGGGCGTGCGCGCAGCGATCCCGGCATCAGCTGGAGCATCGGCCGCGTGGCGGCACGGCGGCGCGCTGCGCGGGGAAGGGGGCCGGCTTGTCCGGGGGTGGTGGCGGGCGTCTGCTCGGCCATCACACACACTCCTCAAGGCCCGCGGGCAAGCCGCTCGGGCGGGTCG
>JANPIH010000146.1:0-2644 GCA_031424895.1 Rhodospirillales bacterium | reverse complement strand
GTCGCTCTTCGATCCGACCGGCGCGGTCAATGTGGTCACTCTTCACGCGAGCGACGCATGGCGTCGCGGTCCGTGCGGTCGCTCTTCGAGCGAGCGGGCAGCGGCAAGCCAAGGGGCGGGGGTGGAAAGGAACCCACCCTGATCACGGACCCTCCGCCGCCGGTTGTGAGTCCATGCCCGGTCGGGTATAGTTCCGGCGATGACCGTCCGTCTCACCAGTTCACATGGATCCTGGGCCCTGCCCAATGGGCAGACCGTCTTCGGGCGCAGCAAGTCGTGTGATATCTGCCTGCTCGACTCGCGCCTGAGCCGGCGACATGCCGGGTTCCACGTCGACCACTCGCGGGTGCACGTCGAGGACCTGACCAGCACCAACGGAGTCCTGTGCAACGGCGCCCGCATCGTGGGCCGGCAGGAATTGATCAATGGCGATCAGCTGGTGATCGGCCCCTGCGTGATCACCGTCATCATCGATCCGACCATGCGCCCCTCGGAAGTGCTGCGCGCCCTGACTCCGGGTCTGCTGGGCGACAAGCCCCCGGGTGGCGGCGAAGAGACGGACATCATGTCCCCAGCGGTTCCCGATCCGGGGCGCGGCCATGGCTCGCCCAGCCGTCACCTCGATCCGGCGATCGCCGCCGCCACCGGCGGCAAGGTCGACACCGATCGCCTGCGCCCCGACGAATACCGCGCTTCGTCGGTCGACGCGGTGTCGCCACGGCGACGCACCACGACCTCGACCCACCGGCCATCCGATCTGCCGGTCACCAACGAAAGCGCGCTCGCCGCCGCCCACGATTCCGCCGCTACCGTCGCCGACGATCCGCCACTCATGGCACCCCCCTCCGCCACGCCACCGATCGCCTCGTCACCGGGGCCGGTGAGCACCGCCAATCCCTTCGCCAGCGCCCCCAGCGTCATCGCCCCGGCCGGCCGCCGCCTGCTGGCCGGCATGCTTGATTCGTTCCAGGCCGGCGCCCTCGCCCTGGCCCTCGCCGTTCCCCCGCTGGTCGTCGGCTATGCGCTGGCCCTGCACTCGGCCGGCGCCGTGCTGCGTGATGGCCTGCCCAGGCTATCCTACACCGCCGACCAGCCGGCGACGCTGCTTCAGCTCGCGGGCACGCTGTTGCACGCCGGCGGGCTCAGCCGGGCCATGGAGGTGGCCGGCGAGCTGCAGGAGCACTACCAGCGTCTGCCCGCGATGCTGCTGTTCACTGGCGTCACCGTCGCCGTGCTCGCCTTCGTGCTCACCCACCTGCTGCTGACCGTGGTCGCCACCGTGCTGCGCGGCGGGCCGCTGTGGCACCGGCGCCTCGGCCTGGCGATCATCGACGCGCGCACCGGCGCCTTCCCCGGTTGGGGCCGAGCCCTGGCCCGCTGGAGCCTGCTGCTGGTGCTGTGGCCAATCGCGGTGATCACCGCCGTGGCAGGTCAGACCGGTCCGCATGACCGCGTCAGCGGCTGCCGGGTGCACGCGCGCCTGCGCTAGACCGACCCCACGAGGCGTGGGGGTGACCCAACGCTGAGGCTGTTTACGAGGACCGCTGATTCCATCGCGCATGCGCCAATGAATGGCGGGTTGTCCGTGGCACGGGCGTCTCGCCTGCGCCACCGCGACACCACCGACCAAGTGCGCATTCCCGCCGCCGAGGTGGTGGAACAGGTGCGGGCGCGGCTGGCCAAGTAAGGCGGATGGCCCCAGATGCAGGGGCAACCGACCGCCGGCAAGCGCGGCGCGGCAGTCCTTCAGCGCAGCCGCGACGCCCCCTTCAAGCCGAACAACGCCTGGCGTCGCGGTCCATGTCCCCCCTGGGACCGCGACCCCATGGGTCGCTCTTCAAGCCGACTGACGCGGTCCATGTGTCGCTCTTCACGCGAACGACGCATGGCGCCGAGGCGCGCCACCCCGACCTTCCAGCCCCCTCACCCCAAGTGGCGAGCCGCCCCCTGCTCTACCTTGGCGCAATCCGCCTGGGGCATATCGCGCCGACGGCAATGATCGGACGCGTGCGCCCCACCATCATCTTCCTCGCCATCCTGGCGCTCGCCGGTTGCGGCGCCCGTCCCGTATCCCCGGCAGCGATCGCAGCCCAACCCGCCACTCCTGGCGCCTTCGCGGTGCGTTTCGCTGATGACATCCCCCTGCACGACGCAGCCCGTGACCGCACCCTGACCCTGCGCGTGTGGTACCCCGAGCCGGCGGGGCGCTACCCGGTGATCATCTTCTCGCCCGAACTCGGCCGCTCGCATCGCGCGTACGAATACCTCGGCCAGGCCTGGGCCGCGCGCGGCTATGTCAGCATCCACGTCTCGCATCCAGGCAGCGACATCCGCGTGTTCGCCGGCAAGGCGTTCTGGCGCCTCAAGTCGATCGCCAAGGAGGTCGCCACCGCACCGGCGACCTGGAGCGACCGCACCGGTGATGTGGTCGCCATCCTCGATCATTTCGCCGCCCTCGAACGTGCGGCACCCGAGTTGAACGGCCGCATGGATGCCAACCGCGTCGGAATCGCCGGCCACTCCCTGGGCGCGCTCACCACGCTCCTGATCGCCGGGGTTCCCATCGACCTCCCCGGCCGCCCCACAGCCGATCTCAGCGATCCGCGCCCACTCGCATTCCTGGCCTTCTCACCCCCCGGACCCG
>JANPIH010000145.1:0-3785 GCA_031424895.1 Rhodospirillales bacterium | reverse complement strand
ATGGTCATGATGCGGATACCCGCCTCCCGCGCCCACGCCATGTCGTCGGGCGTGTACAGCGAGCCTCGTATGCCGATCTGCACAATGCGTTTGGGGTCCAACAGTCCCTCCTCGATGGCGCGGCGGAAGGGCGTGCCGTGTGTGTAACGGCTGCCGCCGTAGTAGCTGTCGTTCGTGTCGGAATGCGCGTCGAACTGCACCATGCCGAGTGGCGCCAGGCCTGGCTCGGCCTGGATGATTCCGCGCAATAGCGGCAGGGAGACAAGGTGATCGCCCCCCGCGGCGAGCGTCCAGGCGCCCGCCGCCCGTATCGCCGCCACCTGCTCGGTGACAAGGTCCAGCGTTCGCATCACGTCGATCGGGTTGGTCTGGAGGTCACTCAGATCGCCCACCCGGCAGAGGTCGTAGGGATTGACCAGGCTGGTCGGGTGCACGCGGCGCATCAGGCTCGATGCATCCCGCAACTGCCGCGGGCCGTGGCGCGTGCCCGGGGCGTGGGTGGCGCCGCCATCGAAGGGGATGCCGAAGATCGCGATGTCGACCCCGCTCGCATCCGCCATCACCGGCAGACGCATGAAGGTGGAAGGGCCCACGAAGCGGGGTGTGATGGTGCCATCCACCGGGCGGGGCCATTCGTTCATTCGCGATACCATTGCTGCAAGGGGGGAGATTGCCGGCTCTTGGAGCCGCCCGCACTGGATGCATGGCACGCCGAACGCCATGCAAACGCAAATCGTTCAGCTTGACGATGAGGCAGGTTCATCAAGCCTCAAGACGCGTCCAACCAACGATGAGCAACGATCATCATCAAGCTGAACGATTTGCATTCGCCTTCGAAGTCCAGCGCCGATAACCGTTACGGAACCTTGACACTTTCGTTGGGAGGGATCCGACCAGGTATGCCATCACGCCGCCTGCTTCTCGCCGCCGCTCCCTTCGCCGGCATCCACCCCGCGGGAGCCCAGGGCGACTGGCGCCCCTCCAGACCGATCAGGCTACTGGTGGGCTTTCCACCGGGTGGCCCGCTCGACCTGCTCGCGCGCCTGATCGCCACCTCCATCGGTGACGGTCTTGGCCAGCGGTTGATCGTCGAGAATCGGCCTGGCGCGACTGGCTCGATCGCAACGCAGGCTCTCCTCAGCGCGGATCCTGATGGACATACCATCATGATGACGACGGCCGACACGCAGTCCATTCTCCCCGCCGTCAATCCGCGCCTTCCCTACAACGCGGCTGACGTCGTCCCCGTCAGCGGAGTGGCGACGGACGTGTTCTGCCTGATTGCGCGGCCTGGCCTGCCGATTGGGACGCTGCCGGAACTCGTGGCCTACGCCCGCGCGTCCCGCGTTCCGCTCAGTTATGCCTCTTTCGGCTATGGCAGCTCGTCGCATTTCGGCGCCGAGGTGCTCCGCGCGGCGACCGGCACCGACCTCACGCATGTGCCTTTCCAGGGATCGCGTCTCGCCATCATCGCGATCATCGCCGATCAGGTGGACTTCATGGTGGTCCCGGTCGCAGCCGCCAATCCACAGCGCTCGAGCGTCAGGCTGCTCGGCGTGGCGAGCGCGCAGAGATTGGCGCTCCTGCCGGACGTACCGACCCTTGCCGAGCAGGGCGTGCCAGTCGTGGTCGAGACTTGGCTGGGGATTGTCGCGCCGTCGCGGACGCCGTCGGGCGTTACCGCCGCGCTGCATGCGGCCGTCAGCGGCGTGCAACAGCGACCAGACTTTCAGGACTGGCTGCGCGGCAACGGCTTCACGAGCCTCGACTTGAACCCGGCGGCGTTCACGACGTTCCTGCAGGCCGAGGCCGAGCGCTGGGGCAACAAGGTGCGCGTCGCGAATATCCGAATTCCAAGCTGACCTGGAGAGCCGCATCCCCGGGCCGACCGGAGAAGCGAGCGGGCGACCAGCTTGCAGGTCTCTCCTCGCGCCGAACTACGGCGCGATGTCGTCGAACGCATGCGCCGTGGACATCACATGCGGCTCGGTCAGGCCAGATTCGATACGAGGTGGGCCGCTTCACGCAAAGACGGACCGATCAGGGTGATGCTGAGACACGGTCATCAATGCGCGTCGCCGCACCAATGATGAACCAGCCTCATCATCACACTGAAGCCAATTCGTTCGCGTGCGATGGCCATTGCCGGTAGGCACCGGCGCTTCGTCCGCACCCAACATCAGGCCTCCCCGATCATGCCCTCACGCCGACTGCTGCTTGCCACCGCCTCCCTCGCCGCCATGCCCGTGGCGCATGCACAGGCTGATTGGCGACCCTCGCGGCCGATCCGGCTGCTGGTGCCGTTTGCCCCGGGCGGCGCCACCGACATGCTGGCGCGGCTGGTCGCCACCGCGGTTGGCGACAGTCTCGGGCAGCCGCTGATTGTCGAGAACCGGCCCGGCGCCAGCGGCGTGATCGCGACGCAGGCCCTCTTCGCCGCGCCTCCGGATGGCCACACCATCATGATGGCGACTGCCGACACCAACTCGATGCTGCCGGCTGCCAACCTGCGCCTGCCGTACGACGTGTCCGACCTGGTGCCGGTCAGCGGCGTGGCGAATGTGGTGTTCTCGCTGATCGCCCGGCCGGGACTTCCGATCACGACCTTGCCGGAGTTGGTCGCCCACGCCCGCGCATCCCGCACCCCTCTCAGCTATGCTTCCTTCGGCTACGGCAGCTCCGCGCATATTGGCGGTGAGGTGTTCCGCGCCGCCACCGGAACCGACCTCACGCATGTGCCCTTCCAGGGTGGCGGCCCCGCGATCATCGCGATCGTCGGCGACCAGGTGGATCTCATGCTGTTGCCGGTCGCCGTTGCCAATCCACAGCGCTCCCGCCTCAAGCTGCTCGGCGTCGCCAGCGCGCAGCGTTTTGCGCTGGTGCCAGAGGTGCCGACCCTGGCCGAGCAGGGCGTTCCGGTCGTCGTCGATACCTGGATGGGGCTGGTGGCGCCACCGCGCACGGCGCGCGGCGTGGCCGATGCGCTGCATGTGGCGGTGAGCCAGGTTCAGCAGCGGCCTGACTTCCAGGGGACTCTGCGCAGCAACGGCTTCCTCAGCCTCGATCTGCCTCCAGTCGCCTTCGCGGCCTTCCTACAGGCCGAGGCCACACGCTGGGGCAGTGCGGTGCGGGCGGCGAACATCCGCATCGAGAGCTGAGCGGTCATGACAATCGGCGCCTTCCAACCTACGGTCACGTCATGCGCCGGCTTCCTCCGCTTCACGCCCTGCGCGCCTTCGAGGCTGCCGCGCGGCATGCGCATTTCGCGAAGGCGGCCCAAGAACTCGCGCTGACGCCGACGGCCATCAGCCATCAGATCCGGCTTCTGGAAGACCTCCTCGGTTGCCAGTTGTTCCGTCGCTTTCCCCGGCCGATGCGCCTGACGCCCGAAGGTGAGGCCCTCTTTCCCGTGCTGCGCGACGGGTTGGACAGCTTCGCCGCGGCGATCAACGGCATCCGGGCACCATCGCTTGGCCACCTCACCGTCTCCTGCAACCACTCCTTCGCCATGCGGTGGTTGATGCCGCGGCTTGCGGCGCTGCGCGTCGCCACCGGGATCGACCTGGCGATCGAAGCCGATGACCGGATGGTGGATCTGCACGCCGGGCAGGTTGATTTCGCGATCCGTTATGTGGCGGCGGCGTCCGCCGAGATTGCGGCGCGGGAGATGTTCCGCGACCGCTTCGCGCCGTTCTGCGCGCCGTCGCTCCTGGCGCTGCACGGTGCGCCCAACCGCACGGAAGATCTCCTCCGCCTGCCGTTGGTCTTCTGGCGCTGGAAGACCA
>JANPIH010000144.1:0-21779 GCA_031424895.1 Rhodospirillales bacterium | reverse complement strand
TCGAACACGTCCAGCGCGGCGCCGGCGACGTGGCCGGATTTCAGCGCGTCGGCCAGGGCCGCTTCGTCGACCAGGCCGCCGCGGGCGCAATTGATGATGCGGATGCCCTTCTTGGTTCGCGCCAGCGCCTCGCGGGAGAGGATGTTGCGGGTGGATTCGGTAAGCGGGGTGTGCAGCGTGATGATCTCGGCCCGCGCCAGCAGATCATCGAGCTCCACCTTCTCGACGCCCAGGTCGAGCGCGCGCTTCTCGGTGAGGTACGGGTCGTAGGCGATAACGCGCATGCGCAGGCCGATGGCGCGGTCGGCGACGATCGAGCCGATATTGCCGCAGCCGATCAGCCCGAGGGTCTTGCCGGTAAGTTCCACCCCCATGAACCGGTTCTTTTCCCACTTGCCGGCCTTGGTCGACGCGCTGGCTTCCGGGATCTGGCGGGCGAGGGCGAACATCATGGCGACGGCATGTTCTGCGGTGGTGATGGCGTTGCCGTAGGGGGTGTTCATCACCACCACGCCGGCAGCGGTGGCGGATTTGACATCGACATTGTCGACGCCGATGCCGGCGCGGCCGACGACCTTGAGCTTGGGTGCGGCCTCCAGCAGTTCGCGCGTCACCTTGGTGGCGGAGCGGATGGCCAGGCCGTCGTACTCGCCGATGATGGCGCGCAGTTCGGCGGGCGAGAGGCCGGTCTTCACATCGGCCTCGATGCCACGGCTGCGGAAGATTGCGACGGCGGCGGCGGACAGCTTGTCGGAGATGAGGACCTTGGGCACGGGCTCAGGCCCCCTTCACTGTTGCGTACGCCCAGTCGAGCCAGGGCAGGAGGGCGGCGATGTCGTTGGGTTCCACCGTGGCGCCGGCCCACAGGCGCAGGCCGGGCGGGGCGTCGCGATAGGCGGCGATGTCATAGGCGACGCCTTCGCGTTCCAGCACGGCGGCGATCTTCTTCGCGGCGTCGGCCTGGGCGTCCGGCGCGAGGGCGAGGAACCAGGGCGAGATGATCTTGAGGCAGATCGAGGTGCAGGAGATCGTCGCAGGGTCTTCGGCGAGAAAGGCGGCCCAGTCGCTGGTGGCGACCCAGGCGCGCACGGCATCCAGGCTGGCCTCACTGCGGGCGATCAGCGCATCGAGGCCCCCCGCGGCTTCGGCCCAGCGCAGGCCGTCGAGCGCATCCTCCACGCAGAGCATGGAGGGCGTGTTGATTGTTTCGCCCTTGAAGATGCCCTCGGTCAGCTTGCCCTTCGAGGTAAGGCGGAAAATCTTGGGCATCGGCCAGGTCGGCGTGTGGCTTTCCAGCCGGGCGACGGCGCGCGGCGAGAGGGCGAGCATGCCGTGGGCGCCCTCGCCGCCGAGCACCTTCTGCCAGGACCAGGTGACGACATCGAGTTTTTCCCAGTCCAGCCGCATGGCGAAGGCGGCGGAGGTGGCGTCGCAAATCGCCAGCCCCTCGCGGTCGGTGCCGATGAAGTCGGCATTGGGAACGCGAACGCCGGAGGTGGTGCCATTCCAGGCGAAGACGAGGTCGTGGGCGGGGTTCACCTGGGCGAGGTCCGGCAGGGTGCCATAGCCGGACTTGAAAACGCGGGCGTTCGGCAAGCGGAGCTGCTTGACGATGTCGTCCGCCCAGGTCTGGGAGAAACTCTCGAAGGCCAGGATGTCGACCGGGCGGGGGCCGAGCAGGGACCACAGCGCCATCTCGACCGCGCCGGTGTCGCTGGCCGGGACGATGCCGATGCGCCAGTCGGCGGGCATGCCGAGGATGGCGCAGGAGCGGTCGATAACCTCTGCGAGCTTCGCCTTGGGGTGCTTCGCCCGATGGCTGCGGCCCAGGGCGGCGCCAGCGAGGGCGGCCAGGGAGAAGCCCGGTCGCTTGGCACATGGCCCGGAGGAGAAGTTGGGGTTTGCCGGACGGGTGGCCGGCGCGCGCGGCGATGCCGCGGAAGCGGATGCATCCATGATGCTGTCCCTTTCAGAACAGAAGCGCCCCGGTGGGGGGGCGTGGCCCATCGCCCTGCTAGCCGATCGGGTGTTGCAGCGCAACATCATTCGTCGCCGCCTCGGTGCCGCTTGATGTGTCGATCATCTGCGGGTAACCAATCGCGGCCAAACTGCGTCCGCCATGCCAGATGACGCTCGCCCCCCTGCCCCGCCTGCAGAGACCCGCAGCAGCAGCGCTCGCCCCGTTGCTTCCTCGCTGGCCGAGCGGCTGGCGCGGGCGACGCACGCCATCGCACGTCTGTCGGCCGAGCACATCGAAACGCGGGCGACGGCGGCGACCGCCACGCGCGCCACGCTGCCGCCGCTGCCGGGGCTGCTGTCGGTCGGCGACCGGGTGGAGGTGATCGGGCGGGATGGTACGGCCGTCGCGGCGCAGGTGACCGGCAGCACGGCGCTGGACACCACCGTCACGCTGTATCGCGATGCCACGGGGCTCGGTGCGGGCGCGCCGGTGCGGCTGCCGATCCGGCCGGCGGCGGCGACGCTGCCGATCGGGCCGGGATGGATCGGGCGCGTGGTCGATCCGCTGGGGCAGCCGCTGGACGGGCGCGGAGCGCTGCCGCTGGGGCAGCCCCAACCGGTGCGCCGGGCGCCGCCGCCGGCGGCCACGCGGGCGCGGATCGGGCCGGCGGTGACGCTGGGGGTGCGGGCGATGGACCTGTTCACCACCTGCCGCGATGGGCAGCGCATGGGGTTGTTCGCGGGGCCTGGCGTCGGCAAGTCCACACTGCTGGGCATGCTGGCGCGCTGGTCGGATTTCGACGCGATCGTGGTGGCGCTGGTGGGTGAACGCGGGCGGGAGGTGCGCGAATTCCTGGAGGACGATTTGGGGCTGCAAGGGCGGGCGCGTGCGCTGCTGTTCGTCGCCACGGCGGACGCGACGGCGCTGATGCGCGCGGAGGCGGTGCATGCGGCGATGGCGGCCGCCGAGCATTTCCGCGACCGCGGCCAGCGCGTGCTGCTGCTGGTCGACAGCCTGACGCGGTTCTGCCACGCGGTGCGGGAGGTGGCGTTGTCGGCGGGCGAGCTGCCGGTGGCGCGCGGCTACCCACCCAGCGTGTTCGCGGACCTCGCCAGCCTGCTGGAGCGGGCGGGGCCTGGGGAGGAGCGCGCCGACGGGCCAACCGGGAGCATCACGGCGTTCTTCACCGTGCTGGTGGATGGCGACGACCTGACCGAGCCGGTGGCTGACGCCGTACGCGGCATCGTCGACGGGCATGTGATCCTGTCCCGGCAGATCGCCGAGCGCAGGCGCTATCCGGCGATCGACGTGCCGCGCTCGCTGTCGCGCGTGGCGACGGCGTGGCATTCGGCGGAACGCAACGAGGCGCTACGGCTGGCGCGCCAGGCGATGGCGGAGTCCGAAGAACTGGAGCAACTGTCGCGGATGGGGCTGTATCGGACCGGGGCGGATGCGCATTCCGACCGGATGCTGGCACTGAACCGGTTGGTCACGGATTTCCTGCGCCAGGACACCCGCACGCCGGCCGACCCGGAGGAGGGCTTCGCGCAGCTTGCGGCGCTGTTGGCGACGTAGGGCGCGCGGGCTCGACAGCGCGCCATACGCCGAGGCAGCGTGGCCGGCGCGTCCCGAGAGGAACAGAGCCATGGATCAGGCGACACCCACCCATTGCATCGCCAGCGACACGCTGCGCGCCACCATCGCGCGCAAGGGGGCGGAGCTGGTGCAACTGGGCACCGTCGCCGGCGTGGAGGTACTGTGGCAGGGGGTGGAGCCGTGGCCACGGCATGCGCCGAACCTGTTTCCGGTCGTGGGGAGCCTGGCCCGGGATACGCTGCGCCACCAGGGCAAGACCTATCGCATGACACAGCACGGCTTCGCGCGGGACCGCCACTTCACCTGGCTGGAGGCGACAACGACGACGGTGCGGCTGGAACTGCGCGATGACGCGGCGAGCCGGGCGATCTATCCGTTCGCGTTCCGGCTGGAGATTGCCTACGCGATCGCCGGCAATGGGCTGGAGATCACGTTCACTCTCGACAATCCGGGCGAAGTGACGCTCCCGGCAAGCTTCGGCGCCCACCCGGCCTTCCGCTGGCCGCTCCTGCCGGGGATCGCGAAGGAGGATCACACCCTCACCTTCGCCACCACGGAAACCGCGCCGATCCGACGGGCACGCGACGGGCTGCTGGCACCCGCGCGCCATCCCAATCCCGTCCAGGGCCGGGTCCTGAAGCTGTCGGACGCGCTGTTCGCCCCCGGCGCCGTGGTGATGGACGCCCCCGCCAGCCGCTGGCTGCGCTACACAGCACCCGGCGCGCCGGGCGTGACGGTTTCCTGGGATTCCGGCTTCCCCAACCTCGGCATCTGGGCGCGTCCCGACGCGGCGCTGCTGTGCATCGAGCCGTGGCACGGCATGGCCAGCCCGGAAGGCTTCGATGGCACGTTCCGCGACAAGCCCGGCCTGATGCTGATCCCGCCCGGGGAGCGCCGATGCGCGCTGCACCGGATCGCCATCGACTGATGCAGCTGCGGCCAAAATCGGACAGAAAATAAGGCCGAAGGGCTTTGCCCTTGACCCACCAGGGGGCCGAGCCCCCTGGACCCTCATGACTCATATCAACCGCCGGAATGCCGACTCGTCCGGCATTTCGGGCGATTGGTGTCGCGCGCCGGGCTGGCCGGCGGCGGCGCGCAAAACAAGATTCATGCCGACCGCGGTCGACCGATTTTTCGTCGGCCGACATCCAAGGGGGTTGGTATGACGCCAGGAACTGACCGAAAAAAATCCAGTTCCCTCTTGCAGCTCTAACAGCAGTCATTTATATTCACCTGCCGCTGAACATCCCACCTGAAAAGGCCCCCATGCCCTCGCACCCCTCCTCCCTGGCCGATACGGTCGCCAACCTGCGCGTCGCCACCCTGGCAACGCCCGCGCATGCCTGGCTGCCCGCGGCGATCCATGCCCTGATCCTGGCATGCCTCGCCCGCATCTTCGGCCGTCTGGAGGAGATGATCCGCCTGTGGCAGGCCGGCCTCCTCCCCCCGCCCATCCAACACGCGCGAACCGCCCTGACCGCCCCGGCCACGTCCAGGCAGCGCGAAACGCGCCGGCACCCGCATTCCGTGCACCACCTCGCCGAGGCGGCGCAGGGAGGGAAGTATATCGCGACAGAGAGACAGGGAGAACAAAGCCAAGGTTCATCAGTCCTGCTCCTCTCTGTCTCTCTGTCGCCAAAAGAGAACCCTTCTTGTCCAACCCAAGCCGCGTGGCGCCAGCGTACCGGCTGCCGGCCACGCTTCTCGGCGTCCCCAACCCCCGACCGTCCAGGATCCCCACCCTTTAAAAATGCCGCGTCGCGCCAAACGCCCAAGCACGCCCATATTATTACGATATCATCACTAAAACAGTGAGGTCCAGGGGCGTGGACCCGCTTATACCGAACGCTGGTCGCGACGTGATTTGGCTTTGCCCAGGTCGGGGTTGTGGGTTCGAATCCCGTCACCCGCTCCAATGACCACCACCCCACCATTCTCTCCAGGCGGATAGGCCACGTAGAACCCCAAGATATTTGGGGGTTTTTCGCGTGGGGTTGGGGGTGGCTCGAACGCCGGAAGCCCATTTTCGCTCTCCGGAGGGGCATTTCTCTCCGAAGCTTGGGGGTAGGCGGATTTACACCCAAGGTTTCAAACCACTGAAATCACCACGTTTTTTCCGAGGGGCAGGTTGGGAGTTGCATGTTTCATTTGCCCCATTCAACGCTCTCAAAGCCTCAGGTCTCTCACAGCGACAAACGCTCGGTTCGTTTCCGCAGCACGGCGTTCCTTCGCTTCGAGCGCCTCGATCAACGAAACCTTGCGCGAGAGCACCTCATAGAGGTCGAGCCCGTCGGCGCATATCAGGTTCGTCTGGCGCCCACGCGAGAACGCTTCCAATCCATCGGCAGTGAATCCGGAATTGCTCACGAACAGCCCGCGCGACCAAGACGCCTTTCCGCTGACCTTCCCCGAAAAGGTCATCAAATCCGCAAAACCGATCTGCGGCCCGTGCCATTTCGCCTCGACCAAATAGGTCTGGCCGTTCAGCTGAAAACTGCCATCAATTTGCTCCCCGACGAGGCGGAAGGCGCCGCGCGGCGCAAGCCCGAAGCCGGCGAACAGCTCGTTGAGAAAGGCCTCGAAGCGCAGGCCGCGTGCCTGAGGATCTAGCTTGGTAATCTCGATGAGCAGCGTGGCAAGCTCCTGCGCCTTCGCCGCGCTCAGCGTTGCGCTCGCCTGCGGTGCCACCTCCTCGGAGGTCGCCGACCCGAAACTGCTCAGGAAGCCCCCATCGAGCAACCCAGGAATCTTGAATTGCACACCAGGAAGGAGGTTATTCAGCCGGTCGACCTCGGCGCGGGTCAGGGGATTGCCCTTGCCGCGCCTGTAGGTCATCGCCTGCCGGACGATAGCCACGATCAGCTTCGTAAAGCACGACCGACGCTGTTCGAGCGTCGCGGTCAGGAGCTGAACGATCGCAGGCCGCTTGCTGCCTGGAACCCATAGATCGCCAACTCCGGCCTGCGTGGCCGCCAGCGGAAAGGCGGTCCTACTGTTTCCGCTTCCGGGTAGGAATTCGTACAAGAGGTCGGCCAAGTCTTCGACCGTTTGGGCTTCGCGAAATGACAGCATAGTTAATCGCCCTCGGCCTCGTCCATGCGCGCTTCAAGTTCGTCCAGGTGACCTGCCCCTGATCGCGGATCCACGGGTTACGAGAGAGCCGGCCCCGCAACGGCGCGCCCAGCTGGACGTGCCGGAGCGTAGACAGGGCCAGCCGAGCGCGGCAAGACCGCTTCAGGAGCTGGCGTCCTGCCTCCCCTCCAAGGGTCGCCTCCACAATCTCCGGCGCCAGCAGCGTCATCCGCAGAGCGTCGCCCGCGTGGATACGGTCGATCTGCTTTGGCCGCGCGATGTTGCTCACAGATGAACGCCACCCATCGTCCGACATCCCCCGCCAAGAGAACGCTAACGCCGGCATCACACGGCCCCGGCGTCCGCTCTGCGCCCATGGCAGTCATTCAGGGCCGCAGCGCAAGTCCCGAAGGCCGCCATTCGCCGCAATGAGAGCCGGGCGAAACGAATATGAGCCTTGCCGTACGCTCTCGTTGGCGATGCTCGCCCGCCACTGCTCCAAGGGCTCACGTCGAAGTCCAGTCTCATGCTCAGGTGGCGTTCGATGGCTCGTCCCGGCGTGCGCGATGCGCTTGGCCAGCGATCCACCGAGAAAGGAGCGGGAGGGCGCCTAACAGTATTTGTGTGGCGACAACACCGGGCAGCGCTGCGGCGACGCCCCCAACAACGACCATGGAAATATCCTCGAATATCGGAAATGACCCGTGACTAAGGTTGGGGTGAGCGACAAAGTACAGTCGGACCGCGAACGTCATGACCACGCCGGCGACGTTAATTGCGAGGACAGCATGCAAGAAGCGCAACCGAGGCACTGCGGTTGTTGCCAGGATCGCTATTGGTATTTGCAACAGCATGGCAGCAACTAGCATTCGGAGATGAACGGGCACTCCGGACGCGGGCAGCCCGGCGCGGCTGCGCCAGATCTCGACTGGTAGTTGGTCACCCAACGAATGCAGCCAGAGCGAGGCAAAGGCGCCCCCCAGCAAACCGAGTAAGGCCGCTCGCCCCGGTCGAAGCTGCGCGAGCGGAGGTGAGGGTAGACTCCGTTCTTCATGAACCCGATCAGCAGGATGGGCGGATGGAGCGTAACACTGGGCTGCTGTCTCAACTTCCGACTGAACTCGGCTAAGGTGACCGGAGGCTAGACCTAGATCATCCTGGCCCTGGTCAGGCCGATCCAGGAGTTCGCCGCTCAGATCGGCAGAACTAGATCCTGAACGACTCCGGTCGGGACGATCGAAGGTGAGCGCTGCGGGTAGCTGCAGCCAAGCCCAGCCGCGGGTCGCGGCAGAGCTGAATTTCGACAGCACCGCAGGGGCAAGCGGCCAGGCCCACAACACCAGCAGACAAACACAGGCCACTAGGTTCTGCGGGAACAATGTTCCCAACAGCGAGAGCCAGTAGACGGCGGCGACAATGCCGACACTGCCTCCGCGCACCAACTGAGGGAGCGCGGTGTACCAGATTCTGATCCCAACGAGAGGGACCATCAGCGCGAGGGCGCATGCGAGCCCGACAGTTACGACGGGCACGGCACCGGGCCGGTGCCAGCGGAGTAAGACGGGCGTCCAGGCATAAGCAGCGGCCGCAATCCAACCCAGGTAGATTGTGATGGCGCAGCCGAGCAGGAACGCAAACGATGCCGCAGCTGGCAGCACGTAGGCAAGCATCTCGGGTGGCAGGACGGCGTACCGCGCGAGGTCTGCGTCAAACAAAGGGAGGACGAGGTTAGGTGTCAGTAGACCGACGGGGCCCAAGGAGAGGCCGGCAGAGAATGCGAAGGACACGCGAAGCACGCCCGCGCTGCGCCGGCCGCGCAAGACGGCCTGGAACTGGCTCCGCCATGCGACGATGCCGGCCGTGGACAGGCCACAAACCACGACAACGAGGGGTGAGGCGAGTAGCACGGCGAACGTGCCGAACCCGCCAGAGCCGACGACGTTGGATCGGGCCGCCATGAAGCCGCCGAAGAGGGCCGGTATGAGGAGAGCCAGAACTCCGGTGGCCGCACCGAGGCCAAGAGCCTGCCAGCTCCCGAAACGGAACAACGGATCGGTGCTGCGGAGGAGGTCGAGCCGGCGCGGCGGCGATGGATGGGGCGAGAGCAAGCGACGCCACTTCGCGACGGGTGCGAGCACGGACAATTGGCGGGCGATACCCTGCTCCGGGCACTCCCAGCTGGAGACGCGCACGTCCGCGTATAGTTCCCGAACCCGCAACAGTCCGTTGCGCATGAGCAGGATCATAACGGCGATGCCGGCGAACATAATGGGCTGGATGAGGTCGAGCACACCGTCGTTGGTGACGAAGCTGACCGCGAAATAGGCCGGAAGGGAGGTAATCAGGAAAGCTCGCCAGACTGCAAGCGCGAGCATCGTCTTGGTAACATCGCCGTTCCGGAGGTGGGCCAGCTCGTGCAGCATCACAGCGCGGAACGCGTCAGGTTCCGTGAGGGATTGGAACGCGAGCGCGCCCGTCATAACGACTCGGTGGCGCCCAAAGCCACCAAAGCTCACAGAAGCGGGGACTATACCAAGCGGGTTCCACAAGAAGACGGGCGTGTGACGCAGTCCGGCTTGGCCAGCTAGACAGCTTAGTTGCTGCAGCAGTCCGGGAACGTCCTCGTCGGTAATCTCGCAAGCGCGCCAACGATGGCGGATCCAGGCAGGGGTTACCACGAAGATAGCGAGTGCCGCGCCGGCGAGCAGCAGCAGGCCAGCGGACATGTACTGTAACGTGGGCGACGCAAAGCCGATAAAGCACTGGAACAGCAGCGGTCCCGTTACCTTGTCGTACATTGCGAAGACGGACATCTGATCGATGAGGTGACTTTGCAGGCACGCAGCAAAGCTGTCCACGTTTTCGACGCCCACGATGCGGGCCCCGACCATGCCCCATTGAACGCCGGTCATCCCGGCGATGAACACGACGATGACGGCGAACTGGAGGTCGGTGTCCGCGACGAACGCGAACGGATTGAGGCGCGGCCATGATTGCGCGAACGCCTCGGCCTTCACGTCATTTTGGCCCGAGCTGTTTGACAATGGCATCGGCCAGCGCAGCGGCCCGCTTTTTGGGAAGTTTCGATTTCAGGGCGACGGATTCGGCGATCGAGCGAACTTGGGCGAGCAGCGCGGGATCGAACGGCTCTCGGTCCGGGTCACGACGGATGAGGCGTCGCACGCGCGCGGATATATCGGAGGCGACTTCCTTCGCGAGGCCCTTGCCAATTTCGAGCGCCATGAAGGTCACGGCTTGCTTAGCTGCGATAAGCACGATGGGGGTGAGCAACGTTGCCGCGTCCGACATGCCGAAGCCGAGAATGGCGTCCCCGGTCCCGGTGCGAATGCCCCTGCCTTTTGGATCAGCATCGAAGGCCCGCTGCATCGCCGGAAACAATGGCAGTTCCGCCGGAGCAAGCGCACCGACGACCTCGCGAGCAAGCTCGATTTCGGGGCGCTCGTCCTCGTTCATCCCACATCCTCGGACACTGTATAGAGAGTATCATCGCAGGCTAGACCGCCAAAAGGCAAATCCAGCCCCGGTTGCTAACGTACCCGGTTGCTTGCTGGTTACGCGGTTGATGCCGCGTACCTCACTGACGTTCCGGGTTGCCACGCGGATCAGAAGTTAGGTTTGACGGGAAAGGTTCTCGCCGTCTCTCCATTTACGTTCGTGGCAGCCCGCAACGCGCAGACACGCTCACACCTCCGGCCATCGCCCAGGAGCCTGCGACGCAACTCAACGGCGTCCCGCTCGAGGTCGGCGTGTCCGCTTGCACGCTTCGCTCGCCTTAAACCTGCCAGGCTCCTATCGGCCATTCTCGGCCGAACCTTCCTCAATAACCGAGAGCCGCCTGGGCGCGAAACCGGAACTCAACTCGAACTGGTCACGCTGAGCGCATAGTTGCTGCGCTGCCCTTCCCACTCCAGCGAAAACGGCTTCATCAACACTGGCAGCGTCATCGCCGACAGATGGCGGCCGTCCACAATTGCCTCCACGATCTCCGGCGCCAGCAATGTCAGCCTCAGTACGTCCCCGACGTAGGTCCGATCCAGCTTCTCGGCCCGCGCGATATCGAAGACTGACGGGTAGGTCCCGTCGTCCAGCAGCCGCTTCCACCGGAACGCCCGCCCCAGCGCCTTCAGCAGCGCCGGATCGGCGGTGGTCGTCACTCCGCGGTGGGCGGTCGGCAATACTCACCTATGTCGATCTGAAAGTGCTGCTCCCGTAGCAGATCCCATGTCTCCCCGGAGGGATCTCCCAGTTCCATTTCCATCACGCGGTCGATTTCAGGCGCGCATCATCTCCTCATGAGTGCTCTGTCAAGGTTCTGACGGCGGTCCCGAGTTCCGGCTGCGGAGCGGTTACGGGGTACCGCAGCCGGAGCCGCAACCGCGATATCGCCGCAAATTCGCCGGAGCGTGGTCAAGCGCGTCACAGGGTCGTTGTCGAAGTCGCCGTGGTGAGATGCTTTGCTCTCTGGGACGCCGGGGGCCAAGAACCAGCGTCGGTTTCCTGCCGTCCAGAATGCCTCATCTAAATGCCGCTCTACATCTCGCGTGAGACCGAGGAGCGGGGTGCCCTGTCGGTTGGGTCTCCACGGGATGCGAGGCTGCGCTTCAAAGGCAGCGCTCACGAGGTAAAGCAGGGACTTATGATAGATATTCGCACAATGGTCGTCGCGCTCCGTCCGGTCATCTAGCGTGTAGAGATCAAACGAGCCGATTTTCCCGCTCTCGAGAAGCGGCCGGTACGCAGTGTCGAATAGATCAAGTGTGCAAGCCGGAGCCCACAGTGTAAGGCTTGGCACCGGCACGCCGGCGTCCACAAGTCGCTGCGCGACTGGCGCGTGCAGGATGGAGCCGGCACTGTGCGCGACGAGATGAACTTCGTCGACTTTGCCTTGCTTATGCAGCTCGATGACGTGATCGACCGTCAGTAGTGCTGCGCCTTTGGCGTGTCGACCGGCAAGGTCCGCGTTCTCCTTCATCTCCTCCCATAGCGCTTTGCCTCCCAGAGCACGTGCGACCGGCTCAAGCATGTCGTCCAGGCGGTCGAACATGAAGTCCTTCATTGCATCAAGTGGCCCTTCGGGCCGCCGCTTCGCCATCACATCGCGCAATATGTTGCCGAGGGTGGTCCAAGCGTCGCTACGCCAGATAAAGGAGATTGGATATACCTCCGCCTGGAGCATACGAGATCGGTTCTCCGCCACGTATTGGATGGCGGTGTCCGCCCCGACAAGGCCGCCATGAGCGTAGAGGACGACGCGCTTGCGCTTCCACCCCGACATGGCCTTCGGCAATGCGGTGCGGACAATGTCACACAATCCTTCCTTTGTTAAACCGTAGGTTCCCTTGTCATCTAAGACGCCGTCATTCCGAGCGGTCACGATGTGCGGGCGCAGCGTTGCATAAATTATGCTTTCGTAACTGCGTGGCGCTCCCGCTATCATTGTGGCCTGAGTTACTGGTCGACCAAAGTCGATGGGAGCGCCGAGTGCAGCGACCCAGACGTCGGTGCCATTCGAAAGTTAGTCGCTATAGTCCAGGCGGGCTAAGCCGCCGCTGCCCCAGGCCGGTCCCCAGCTGTTCTGTATCCAGAAGCCCATCTTGTCGTAGCCGACAATCGCGAATGCGTGCCCGCCAATCGTCCCGTCATGGAAGACGATCTGTTCGTCGCCGGTACGCACATTTTGCCACCCCTCGTGCACCTGCGCCGTTGCATAAAGGACTCCGACCTCGGTGATTGCTGCGTGCATGGCAACAAGGTCTTTGTGATTCACCCTGAAGTATGCGCCGAGTGGGCGCGCTAGAGCGTCGGCAGACCGTTTGGCTTCCAGGCTCAGGTTGCCTCGGTTGTCCTTCCACATAGCCAGAGAGCAGAGGCCGTGCTTATGCCACCCCTTCATCGCGCCGCGAGCGCTTGATCCCTCGTAGTTTTCGCCTGGCCACTCATCATAACGGCGCGCCATTGTGTAGAGCATCCAGGCGCTGACCTCGTCTGCCTTAGGCATCCGACCACGCACGCGAAGGAGGTAGTTCGCGACAGTCGCGAGGCCGAAGCCCGTGCACGCCCCCTCTACCCCTTGATCAAGCACTGGGATCTGGTGCCTACGGTAACCCACCATGTCAGAGGTGGGCGGCACGGCAACCAGCGAAGAGACGTACAACTGGTCGCGGAAATCCAGCGTGTCCGGCAGTGCATCAAGCTGACGTTTAACGGTTGGAGGCTTGGCTGCCGCGTTGCGGCTGGCAGATGCTCGGCGAGTCGTGCTCTTCGTCGCGGCCATCGAGGCGTTTCCCCACCCTTTCTCGCGACCGAAGTGTAACAAGACCCGGTTTAGTAAGCACGAGAAATCATGCCACCGGCAGTTGCTTGCTTGAATGTGCGTGAGGGGTTCATCCTAGCCGGAGTTGTGGCCTCTGTATGCAATGGACTTCGTCCTTCAGCCCCTCCTCCACTCCATGGGTACGGATCCAGCAGCTGTGGCAACGTGACATACGCCAAATGCCGCCTCCTACGACCGCCTTCGCCATCACGAGGTATCAGTGTCAGGTCCACACAGCTGTTTAGCCCAATGGATCGGAAAGGGCTTCAACACTGCCGGAAGCGTCACTTTTTCCACATGCCCCTCCACAATCCCCTGTACGATTTCCGGCGCCAGCAGCGTCAGCCGCAGCACATCCCCGACGTATGTCCGGTCCAGCTTCTCCGCCCGCGCGATGTCCGATACGGAGGCGTAGGTCCCGTCGTCCAGCAACCGCTTCCACCGGAATGCCCGCCCCAGCGCCTTCAGCAGCGACGGATCGGCGTTGGTGGTCACGTGCCTGGGGGTGGTCTGCAGCACAGACCCGTCCGGCGACACCACCACCTTCCGCCCACCCCGTTTCCGGATCGCCAGCGGAACCCGCACGATTACCGTATCCGCCATCAGGCTGCCTCCCGCATCGCGGCGCCATCGCGCAGATCCCGCACCAGGCTGGACAGCCCATCGACCCGAAGCTTGATGTCCGCGCCAGTCGGCCCGACCGTCACGCGCTCCACCAGAAGTTGCACCAGTCGCGCCTGCTCGGCCGGGAACAGCTCCTCCCACATCGGCTCAAGGTGCTCCAGCGCCTCGCGGACCTCGACCTCCGTGACGTCTGGTGCGTCTTCGCGAGCAGCCTGCCAGGTCCCCACGATTACCTCCGGCTGCCGCACCAGCGCCCGCACCTGCGCCAGCACCACCTGCTCGATCTCGGCCGCGGCGATGCGCCGCACGAGGTCGGGGTTCGGCGTCTCCTGGTCCTTCAGCACCGCCTGGGCCACGTAGTAGCGGTATTGCTTGCCGCCCTTGCGCGTGTGCGTCGGCGACAGCGCCCGTCCGTCCAGCCCGAACAGCAGCCCCTTGAGGAGCGCCGGCGACTGCGCCCGGGCTTGGTTGGCACGCACCCTGGGGCTGACCTGCAGCACGGCGTGCGCCCGGTCCCACAGTTCCTGGGACACGATGGCGTCGTGCTCGCCCGGATAGGCCTTGTCCTTGTGCGTCGCCTCGCCGAGATACGTGCGGTTGGCCAGGAGCCGGTAGAGATAGCCCTTGTCGATCTGCGCCCCGGTCTTCGACAGGACGCCCTGCTGCCGCAGTTCCTGGGCCAGCTTCGTGGCCGACCGCAGGACGACGAACCGCTCGAAGATTGCCCGTACCTGCCGGGCCTCGCTCTCGACCACCAAGAGCTTGCGGGCTTCGACCCGGTAGCCCAGCGGCACCTTGCCGCCCATCCACATGCCGCGGGCACGGGAGGCAGCGAACTTGTCCCTGATTCTCTCACCAATCAATTCGCGTTCGAACTGGGCAAAGCTGAGCAGAATGTTCAGCGTGAGGCGCCCCATCGAGGTCGTTGTGTTAAACGACTGAGTCACACTCACAAACGTGACGCTGTGAGCCTCCATGGTCTCGACGAGCCTCGCGAAATCCATCAGCGAGCGACTGAGCCTGTCAATCTTATAAACCACGATGACATCGATCCGCCCTTGCTCAATATCGGCGAGCAGCCGCTTCAGCGCCGGGCGCTCCAGGGTGCCGCCGGAATAGCCCCCATCGTCGTAGTAGTCCGGGACCTCGATCCAACCCTCGTGGCGCTGGCTGGCAATATAGGCGGCGCAGGCATCGCGCTGGGCGTCCAGCGTGTTGAACTCTTTGTCGAGTCCTTCGTCGGTAGATTTCCGGGTGTAAATGGCGCAGCGGATCTTGCGGATCTGCGCGGCTGCAGCGGGTTTCTTGCTCATGCCAGCCCCCGCTGGTTCTTCAGGCCAAAGAAGGTGAAGCCATTCCACCTGGTGCCGGTGATGGCGCGCGCCACGGCCGAAAGGGACTGGTAGGGGCGCCCTTCCCACTCGTAGCCGTTGGCGAGCACAGTGACTGTCTGCTCCACACCCTTCCACTCGCGGATGAGGCGGGTGCCAGCGATCGGCTTATCCTGGTGGCGGATGCGGCGAATGATGGCGTTGCCGCCATCGAGCTGCTCGCCGATGGCTTCGAGCTTCGCCACCGTCTCGGGCTTGAGCCCGCCATACGCGAGTTCTTGTATCCTGTAAGACAGCCGGCTTTGGATATAGCTCCGACTGAAGGGCGGCGGCTCCTTGCCGAACAGCTCACGCCACTGCTGCTTCAACTGCGCGATGGGCATGGCGTGCAGCGCGGCCAGCCGGGCCAGGACCGTGTCCTTGGGGATGGAGGGGATGGTGAGCGGCGGCGTGGCGCCTGCGTTGTTTTCCGCCGCGGTGGATTGTCGGGTCATGTTCAGCCCTCTCGGTTGGGGAGGACATGCAGGCGCTGCCGGGCAGTCGAGTGTAGCTGAATGTCTCCCGACCCCCAGGCTGGTTCCGCCCGGCGCGCCGTTTCTTCGCCGGTGCGGCTGCGCAGCCGCAGAATGCCGACGGCCAGGATGGCGCAGACCTCGCGCAGGTGGGGTGGAGCGTGTTCCGTTTCGGCAGGCTGCCGAAATGGGACATTGCAGGCCACCATCGCCAAGTCGGCGTAGTGCGGCAGTACGAGGCCAGCGCATGCAGCATCGCGGCGCGAGAGAAACTTACTGCAAGGGCGAGTGGCACTATCAAGGGGCGTGCTTCCGAACGGCGGCCCGCCGAATGGAAACACCCTCACCGATCGCCACCGCAGCTTGCGGCGACCGCCGCGCTCAATCGCCTGTCGCTCACCGCTTGACCGGGGGTGGCGCCGTTCGATTGCCCACTGGTGGGAATTCGAAACCCAACCACCGGCCAACGGCGCATTCTCCGCGGCCCCATGACCGGTCGCGGAGGGCATTTCGGGGCGATCGCCGCGCATCGCAACTATCTGCGCGATATAGGAATGTGGTCTGTCTGTCGGTGGTGATGAGAGCATGGGTTTCCCGCACATGATGTCCTGCTATCTATCTACCGGGCGCCGCGCCGGAATTTCTCACGGGGCACGTGGAGGGGTTCAGCGCACATTCCGGCGCTTATGATCGACGCAGAATGTCGGTCGGCCGAGACGCTTTGCAAGTAACAAATGCCGCCCTTTGCTTACGGAGAAATTCCGCATGTCCCGAGTGGGTAGGCAAACGCGAATGCAAACCATCTCCGAAGTCTCTAGGTTAAGCCGTGCGCTTTGGGTGGCCTGGATTTTGTCGATCTTTCCGTCGAGCGTAGAGAAATGTAATCCAGCGTATGAATGACGCTCTTGTGCCGAGATCACTACGGTGCCATTTTCGTCAGGCACAAAGCCGCGCCCACCGGCCCGGCCCCACCGAACTGAACCCACCGCATAGGCCCCCATCCGGCCACTGATCCGCATCGCGCCCAATTGCGCGGTCACCATCGCTCGCCGACCTCGTGAGAAAGATTGCCTCCTTGGCCGGTATATAACCAGCAGGAGAATGCGCCTGCCGCGGGCCGATTGGGCCTGGGGCGGCAGCTCCATCCCGTGATCCGTCGACACCAAGGGGATGCTGCATGATCGCTTCGGACTACCGCCATCCAGCCCGCCCGGCTTCGGCAGTTGCAACAGCACCGGCCTGTAGGGTGCGAGCCTGCGGGGTGCAGGCATGAACAGCGACCTGCGCGAACTCCGCCGCGCCCTGATTGGCAACTGGACTGGCCTACTACGTGACTTGCTCGGACCTCCCAGCCGCAAGGGTGCGCGCCAATGGCGCTGGAACAAGCGCGGCAGCCTGTCCGCCGCCATTGCGGGCCCCAAGGCCGGCACGTGGTTCGACCATGAGGCCGGATGTGGCGGCGGGCCACTGGAACTGATCGCCCGGCAGCACGGCGGCAGTTGGCGCGAGGCGGCCGATTGGGGGCGCCGCTGGCTTGGCTGGCCCAGCTGGGACGAACGCCGCAGCCATGGCGCCGGCATCCGCATCGCCGCCGAGGGCGAGGACGACGCGCCCGTGCTGGTGCCAGCGAACGACCTGGAGCCGGATCCCGAGGTGCAGCGCCGCCATGCCGCACAGCGCGCCGCCCAGGCAACCTGGGACACCGCCACGCCGGCCGATCCCTGCCATGGCTACCTGCAGCGCAAGGGTGTTGCACCCCGCGACCTGCGCATGGACCGGCATCGCGGGCTGATCATCCCGCTGGTCGACCTGGACGGCACCATCCACAGTTTCCAGCGTATCGAGGAGGACGGCAGCAAGCGCTACCTGGCTGGCGGCGCCAAGGCGGGCCATTTCGCGGTGATCGGCGGTTCGCTCGACGACGCCTCGACCATCCTGGTCTGCGAGGGCTGGGCCACCGGGGCATCCGCCCACGCCGCCACCAACCTACCGGTGGTAGTTGCGATGGACGCCGGAAATCTACGGCAGGTTGCACCTATCCTGCGGGAGCGCTTCGCCGCCGCGCGCATCGTCCTGCTCGCGGACAACGACAACAAGCCTGACCGCCGCGACAATCCCGGCGTCACCGCTGCCACCGCCGCCGCGCGTGCCATCCGGGGCCTCATGGCCGTCCCAATGGACCCTGGCGATTTAAACGACCTCGCCTTGGCAAAGGGGCTGGGTGTCGCTCGCATCGTCATCGATGCCGCCTCGCCACCGCCGCCGCAGATCGGCACCTATCCCCGGCCCAGCCTGGACACACCCTCCGCGCGCCAGGCACTCGATGGGCTGGTCGCCCGGTTCATGGGAGAGGTCGTCGCCTACTGGACCACCGATCCGCCGGATGCCGATTTTGGCATGGCTATGGCGAACCTGACGACCGCCGCGGACGGCGCGGATATCGACGCCGACACCAGCGACGAGGATGATTGGAGCGTGTTCGACCTGCCGAGCATGTTCCAGCCCTGGGAGGCGAGCGGCTGGCGCCATGGCGATGGCGGTACCCGGGGCCGCCCGTGCTGATCGATCTCAACCTTCCACCGCCGCCACCGCGGCTGGCCCTGCCGGTGATGGTCGGGCTGGGAAAGACCACCGCCGCCCAGCGCGCCATCGCTGAAATGATCCTCTCCGGTGCGCTCGGCCGCCGCAAGGTCGTCGTCGGCGTGCCACGGCTCGACCTGGCCGACGAGCAGTGCCGCGCCTTCAAGGCCCTCGGTCTCGACGCCAGGGTGTGGCGGGGGCGCAACGCCGCCGATCCCAGGGCCGGGGACCCCGAGGTCCTGATGTGCCGCGATCCCTCGGCACCCGCCGACGCCATCGAGGTCGAGCAGGTCGTCGAGCAATCCTCCTGCAGGGTCACTCGCGACGGCGTCAACCATGTCTGCCCGTTCTATGCCACCTGCGGCTACCAGGCGCAGAAGGAGCCGGCCAAACGGGCACGGGTGATCCTCACCGCCCATGACACGCTGTTCCACATTGCCCCGCGCGCCATCGGCCACGTCGGCCTGCTGGTGCTGGACGAGGGGTTCTGGACCGCCGGGCTGCGGGGCCTCGACGGCAAGATGGTGATCACGCTGGACGGGCTGCGGCCCACCCTGGCGACGGTCCAGTGCTACACCGCTGCCAATCGCGAGCACACCGACAACACCGCCGACCTCGCCGCCTATCGCGGCAAGCTGTGGCACGTGTTGGCCAATGCGCCGGACGGGCCCATCGCGGTGGCTGCGCTGCGGTCGACTGGGCTGACCGCTGAAATGTGCCGCACCGCCGCCGGCCTGGAGCATCGCCGCATGCGCGATCCCGGCCTGCTGCCCGGCATGGACCCGATCGAGCGCTCCCGCCGCATCGCCAAGGTCATGCCCGAGCCAGGCGAGCCCTGGGCCCCGCCCCGTCGCGCAGCAGCGATGTGGCGGCTGTTCGGCGAGGCACTGGAGCAGGACCATGACGCGGCCGGCGCCGTGGTGTTCAACGCCTCGACCGAGAACGGCACCGTACGCTCCCTGCGGTTGCGCTGGCGCGGCGATCTGCGCGTCGGCTGGGGTGGTCAGGGACCGATCCTGCACCTGGACGCCACGCTGCGCCCGGACCTCGTCACGCCCTTCATCCCCGACATCACCGTGGAGCCTCCTTTGATGGCGAGCGAGCCTCATGTCCATGTGCGCCAGGTCCTCGGTGCGCCGACCAGCGCCAATGCCCTGACGCCGCTCCCCAACGCGCCTGTGCGGCAGCGCGATGCGGCCGCCACCCATCTGCGCGAGATTGCCACGCTGATTGTCCTGCGTGCCATCGCCATGCGCGGACGCAGCCCCGCCCCGCCGGACCTGCTGGTGATCGCCCAGAAGGCCGCGATCGATGCGCTGCGGGAGCACGGCCTGCCACGCAATGTCGCCATGGCGCACTTCAACGCCCTCAGCGGCATGGATGGCTGGCGTGACGTCGCCGGGTTGATGGTCCTGGGTCGGACCCTGCCGGCTCCAGCCACCGTCGAAAGCATCGCCGCCGCCGTCACCAACCGCGTGCCCGCCACCAGCCGTGGAGATGTGGCGTGGTGGTACGCCAGCACCGAGCGGCAGATCAACCTGGCCGATGGCGGGGTGCATGGCGTGTCCGGCGAGGTGCATGACGATCTGACGGCCGAGGCGGCGCGCTGGAGCATCTGCGAGGGGGAATTGATCCAGGCGCTCGGGCGCGGCCGCGGCGTCAACCGCACCGCTGACAACCCGTTGGAGGTCGACCTGTTGACCGACGTGGTGCTGCCGGTCACGGTGGACGAGGTGCTGGCATGGGACGACGTTCGGCCCAGCCGGCACGACATGATGGCGGCTGCGGGGGTGGAACTCGAGAACGCCGTCGACATGGCCAAGGCCTTCCCGGAGCTTTGGCCAAGCCATGACGCGGCCCGCCAGGAACGCGCGAGGAGTGTGACATTTTGCTATTATAGGACTCTCTATAATAGCGAATTGTCACACTCCTCCTCAGTTGTGGCTTACCGGCCAGCCGGGGCCGGACAGAAGGACCGGCAGGCCCGGTTCGACCTTGCGCTGGTCCCCGCCCCCCGAACCTGGCTGGAACAGCGGCTCGGGCCGCTCGCCCATTTCGAGGTCATCGACGGGGCCATGCCGGACACCACGGCAGGCGTCGCAGGCGGCGACGGCGTTGCGGCCGTCCCGCCGGAATCGAACCCCACGGGCACGCCCGTCGATGTCACATCAAGTACACGCGACCGCGACGCAACGGCGCCGGAGGTGATCCCCGACCTCGCTGCCGCACGGGCTCGGCTCACCGACCTCAGTACCCGGTTGGACGCCACCATCCACCAGCGCATCGCCAATGACCGTGCCCGTCTCGCGGCGCTGTCGGCACGTCTTGAAGCCGCCAAGCCCACCACGGCCGCGGCCTGACCCGCGTCGCCATCGCGACGCACCCCATTTGTCACACAGGAGTGGTTGATGACTGACAAGTGCTTGACCGTGTTCCGCGCCGGAGCCTGTTTCGACGGGCGGCCTTTGACACATTGGCCACGTCCCAGCTTCTTCGCGTCTCCCGTGCAGCATCGGACGGCGCATCACACCTGCAGATCGACGCACAGCAGAAGATCGCAGCAGCGGTCGACGCGCTGGGCGGGCACGGAAGCCCGGCAGGCTCCTGCGTCTGGTTCGTCGTCGGATTGGAGTTCTCGGTCAGAGACTGGGCGGCACGTCAGGGATGGGCTGGCAAGCCGGTGCATGGCCCAATCGGACAAGGCATTCTGGTGGCAGCACTTGGCACGCTGTCCGGGCACTTCGGCCTCGGCGCTGGACAGCGCGCCGCATGATGCCTTACGCCGAAACGGCTTTTGCGAATCCCTCCCAATCACTCTTGAGGATGCTTGTGCATGTCGAAGAAGTTCCTGACTGACGTGATCGTCCAATCGACCGAGATGCCGGCCAATGCGGCGAGCGCCCTGGCCGGCAACATCATCGCCTCGATCAAGCAGCAGATCATCGAGAACGGTCGCTTCACGATCCCCGACTTCGGTGCATTTATCGTCCGGGAGACGCCGAAGCGCACCGGGCTGAACCCTCGCACGGGGGAGAAGGTCGCGGTGAAGGCGGGCGCGACCGTCAGGTTCAAAGCCAGTCCGTCGCTGAAGGAAGAGGCCCTGGCGGGTCTCAAGAAGGCGAAGCGCAAGGCGGCAAAGGCGGCGAAGGGCTGACGCCGGCATCGGTAAGGCCAACCGTTCAACCACATGACCGAGGCCGGGGGATGTAACGTCACCCCGTCCATCATGTTACAATTTATCCCCTCACACTGCGCGAATCGATCGAGGTAGAATCTTCCCACGGTGAAGAGGTGCGGATGCGCCTCCCCGCCTCCCCGCCGCGCCACCGAGCCCACCGACATCGCGATCCCATGGTTCCTTCCTAAGCCGGATCGATGCGGGGGGCGGGAGCGCGATAGGCCGCTAGCGCCAGGTCAAAAACATGGTTCGCAGTTCGCACCCACGCCTCCGATAGCCGCAGACTTCCGCCAGTTTTGTGGGTAGCGGCCGCGTTGAGGTTCGCACTCCTTGGCTGAACCGCCACAGTTCGCAGTTGGCACTCCCCCATTCCACCCCGACAATCCGGACGGTGCCCATGCAGCTTCCCTGGATGGCAGCGAAGATCGTGCTGCGCCCAGCAGCCGAGTTGCGCCCGCACGCCGGCAATGCACGGGTGCACTCGGTCGAGCAGCTGGATCAGATCAAGGCGAGCATGCTGGCGTTCGGGTTCACCAACCCGCTGCTGGTCGACGAGGATGGCGTGCTGATCGCCGGCCACGGCCGGCTG
>JANPIH010000143.1:0-37018 GCA_031424895.1 Rhodospirillales bacterium | reverse complement strand
CCGCTCCCGCCGGCGCACCAGCAGGTCGAGCCCCTGGTAGATCACCCGGTTGCCATACCGCTTGTGCACGCCCTTCAGCGCCACGACGTCGTCGCCCGAGCGCGGGGCAGGGGGGAAGTCGAAGGCCAGCGTCTGGCGGCGGCGGGGGGGCTCGACGCGGTCGATCTTCTCCAGCTTCTTCACCCGGCTCTGCACCTGGCTGGCGTGGGAGGCACGGGCCTTGAAGCGTTCGATGAACTTGATCTCCTTGGCCAGCATCGCCTGCTGGCGTTCGAACTGCGCCTGCTGCTGCTTTTCGTTCAGCGCGCGCTGCTGCTCGTAGAAGGCGAAGTTGCCGGCAAACGTAGTCAGCGTGCCGCCGTCGATCTCGATCACCCGGCCGACCACTCGGTTCATGAACTCCCGGTCGTGCGAGGTCATCAGCAGGGCGCCGTCGTAGCCGGCCAGAAACTGCTCCAGCCAGATCAGGCTCTCCAGGTCCAGATGGTTGCTCGGCTCGTCGAGCAGCATCACATCGGGGCGCATCAGCAGGATGCGGGCCAGCGCCACGCGCATCTTCCAGCCGCCAGACAGCGCGCCGACGTCGCCGTCCATCATCTCCTGGCCGAAGCTCAACCCGGCGAGCACTTCGCGCGCGCGGCTTTCCAACTCGTAGCCGCCCAGCGCCTCGAACCGCCCCTGCACCTCGCCGAAGCGCTCGATGATCTCGTCCATCCGGTCCATCTGGTCCGGGTCCGCCATGGCGGCTTCCAGCGAGCGCAACTCGGCGGCAACCCCGGAGACATCGCCCGCGCCGTCCATCACTTCGGCGACCGCGGAGCGGCCGGACATCTCGCCGACATCCTGGCTGAAGAAGCCGATGCTGACGCCGCGATCGACCAGCACCTGGCCTTCATCCGGCTGTTCCTGGCCGGTGATCATGCGGAACACCGTGGTCTTGCCCGCACCGTTCGGGCCGACGAGGCCGATCTTCTCGCCGCGCTGCAGGGCGGCCGAGGCCTCGATGAACAGAAGCTGGCGGCCGTTCTGCTTGCTGACGTTGTCGAGACGGATCATGAGGGCCTGGCTGAGTTACGGCGCGCCTTATGCCACGGCTTGTGTGCACTGCACCATCACGCGCGTGCGGCTTCTGCTTTGCCGTCGGCGCGCCCCAGCATGCTGATCAGCAGGGCGGCGCCGAGGCAGATCACCGCGGCGGCGATGAAGATCGGCAGGTAGCTGCCCAAATGGTCGCGCAGCACCCCGCCGAGAAAGGCCGCGAGCCCACTGCCGACCTGGTGGATGGCATTGATCCAGCCATACATCAGCCCGCCGCGCGCCGGGCCGAAATGCTGCGTGCACAGCCGCACCATCGGCGGCACAGTCGCCACCCAGTCCAGCCCGTTGATTGCGATGACGATCCAGAACCCGACCTGGCTGTCGAAGCTGAACGGCAGGAAGGCAAGCGCCACGGCGCGGGTGACGAAATACACCCCGAGCAGCAGGCGCGAATCGTAGCGGTCGGTCAGCCAACCGGAGGCCAGCGCGCCGATCACGTTGAACACGCCCATCACCGCCATCACCCCGGCACTGGCCACCGGCGACAGCCCGCCATCGATGCAGGCGGGGATCAGGTGGGTGCCGACGAAGCCGTTGGTGGTGGCGCCGCAGATGACGAAGGAGGCCGACAGCAGCAGGAACGTACGGTCGCGCAGCCCCTCGCCCAGGGCGCGGATGGTGCGCAGGAAAGGGTTGCCATCCTGCGCCGGCACCGGATGCGGCGCGCCGCTGTCGCCGTAGGGGGCCAGGCCGATATCGGACGGGCGGTCGCGCATGCCCCAGGCGATCAGCGGGACCAGTGCGGCGATCGCGCCGGCGACCGCGAACACCATCGCCCGCCACCCCGCCGTCTGCGCCAGCCACGCCAGCACCGGCAACAGCAGCAGCGTACCTGCCGCCGCCCCCGCGGTCAGCGCGCCGGTGATCACGCCGCGATGGGTGGTGAACCATCGCCCGGCCACCACCGGCACCAGCACCATCGAGATCACGCCGCCGCCAAGCCCCGCCACCAGCCCCCACAGCACGGTGAGCTGCCACGCCGAAATCATGAACGGCGTCAGCCCCGCCCCGGCGACAATCAGCGTCAGCGAGCCCAGCAGCGTGCGGCGCACCCCCCAGCGATCCATCACCGCGACGGCGAATGGGCCGATCAGGCCATACAGCAACAGGTTCACCCCGAAGGCAAAGGAGATGCCGCCCGTGCTCCAGCCGAACTCGGCCTGCAACGGCAGCAGCAGAACGCCAGGGGCGGCGCGCATGGCGGCGGAGACGGCGAGGACGAGGCAGGTTAGACCCGCAACGACCCAGGCGTAGTGCAGGCGTGGCATGGCAGTTCTCCCGTTGCCTGGATAGCCGGGGCGGGGGGATTGCGCCAGACAGGGGTAGAAGGAAACAAGGATTCTTCTTTTTCTGAAGAAAAAGAAGCAAAAAGACTTTTATCCATTTCACCGGGCTGAACGGGATGGACTGGGTCTAATGGAAAAAAGTTTTTTGGTTCTTTTTTTCAAAAAAGAACCTCTTACTGCCTTCCCTTCAACTCCCGCACGAAGCCCGCATTCCAGCGCGCATAGCCGGGCTGCACGAAGCGCAGTTTCTCGCGCAGCAGGGCGTGGGCGTCGGCGAGGCGGTGGAAGGGGATCGAGGGGTAGAGGTGGTGTTCGGCGTGGAACGGCATGTCCCACATCAGCAGGCGCACGACGCGGTTGGTCAGCGTGGTGCGGGTGTTGGTCAGGCCGTTGCGGTCGAGCGTGCAGCCGGTGTGTTCGGCCAGCAGGTAGCCGCGCAGGAAGGGCTGGCCGATCAGCTGGGGGATGATCCAGAACAGGAACGGCGTCTGCCAGCCCCAGATCGCCGCCGAGCCGAGCGCCAGGGTGGCGAGGGTGAGGGACATGGCGCGCACGCTGCGGACCACGCCGGGGCGCTGGCGGTCGTTGACGTAGAAGTATTTCGCCCCGCGCATGTCGCCGCGCCAAGCGTCGGCGATCATGGTCAGGCGGGCGCGGAAGTAGCCGACGCCAAGGATGCGCAGGATGTATTGCCCGAGGGTCTGCGGCTCCGGCAGCATCAGCTCCGGGTCCTCGCCGGGCACGTTGGTGTGGCGGTGGTGGATGTAGTGGAACGCCGCGTAGAAATGGCTCGATTGCAGCGACGGCAGGAAGGTGAGCCAGCCGACGATGGCGTTTGCGCGGGCGGAGGTGAACACCGTCTGGTGCATGGTCTCATGCGAGGGGGCGAACAGGGCCACCTGCACGAGGCTGAGAGCGAGCAGGGCAGGGACCAGCATCCAGCCATCGGCCGCCGCCACCCACCAGCCCGCGAGGCCGAGCAGGACGGCATGGGTGATCAGCCGGATGGTGCCGGGCCAGTTCGAGCGGACAGAGAGTGCGCGCAACTCGTCCTGCGCGAGGACGCGGTCGGTGGTGCTCATTGTATGCTCCCGGGGGAATGCAATTGGGCCATGCCGGGGCGAACGACGCAAGTTCTTCCGCTAGAACACGATCGTGCTGCGCACCCCTGCCACCCAGGCATCGCGCAGCGTGCGTCCCGGCCGGCGCGGGTCGGGCGTGCCGCCGCCGGGGCGGTTGACGTGTTGCACGCTCGGCTGCACCTGCCACCAGCCGGCCAGCGCGATCTGGTAGGTGGCTTCCATCACCGTCTCGCTGCTGCGCACGGGCTGGAGCATGCCGAAGCTGCGAAGGTCGCGGTCCAGGCCGCTTGCGCCGCCGCCGATGCGCGCCCAGGACACGCCGAGGCCCAGCGAGTCGTCGGGCCGGCCGGGCACCAGGCCCTTCCAAGTGATGCCGCCATTGAGCTGAAGGTCGACGGTGCTGCGGTCGCCCTGGCCCACGATCACCCGGGCGAAGGCACCAAGCGCCTCTGCCCGCAGCGTGCCGGTTTGCCACAGCAGTTGGTCGGCCATCAGGTAGATCCCGGACTGGCCGCGCAGGCGCCGCGCCACGCCGGTGCTCAGCGGGTCGGCGAGCGAGCGTGCGGCCGCGTCACGGCGCAGGTCGTCAAAGCGGTCGGTGTGGTGCCAGGCGCCGATGCGCCATGTGCCTGGCAGGCCGGGGTCGTCCACCGCCTGGTTGATCGCATATTGCGCCTCCGCCATCAGCAGCAGCCCGCCGCGGAATGTGAAGGCCGAGGGCTGTGGCGTGCCGTTGAATGCGCCCAGCAGCAGGGTGAGCTGGTCGGTGGGCGCAAGCTTCAGCCGCGCGCCTGGGGTGGCGAGCGGATAGGCCGGCCCGCCCGACGGCAGCGACGCGGCTGCCAGCACGGGAAAGCCGAAGCTGGCGTTCAGGAAAAGCGCCCCGGCGTTGGCGTAGGTTTCGTCGTCGGTGTAGGTGCTGGTCAGGAACTCGGCATCGGCGCGTAGCTGGCCGAGACGAAGCGAGCCGGCCTGGCGCGGCAGCTCCTGCTCCGCCCATGCCTCGTAGAGCAGCACGCCGCGCCGAGCCTCGATGTTGGTGGCCGGCTGGAGGTTGCCGACCAGGTCCTGTCCGGGAAAGCGGCCACCGATATGAAGTGCCGAGACATACAGCTTGCCGCCGGTCCACAGGCCGGCGGCGGCGGTGTCCACCTCCACGCTGCCCTGCAACACGCTGCCAAACACCGTGCCCTGGCGCAGGCCGCCGCGCGGCGTGGTCCAGATCTCGCCGATGTGCTGCAAGTTGACGGTGACGCCTCGCGCTTCCAGGCGCTTGCGCACGCCGGCAGGGTCGGCCACCAGCGTGCTGCGTTCGAGGAATGCGTCCCAGTTCTGGGCCAGTGCGGGTGGGGCCGAAAGGCCGCCGAGGAAAGCGGCCAGCGCCCATGCCTGCCGCCACCAGTCCGCGTTACGTTTCATGAAGCCCCCGTGCCGCAGGTGTGTGCCCAGGCACGACAATGTTCATAAGGCAACACTTTGGTCAAGCGGCTGCGCCCAGAGGATTTTGGCACCGGAACCGCGATCGCCGTCCGGGTGCGGCGGCTAGCGCATCCCGGGCGGCAGGCAGAACGCGAAGTCGCAGCCCTGGTCCGCCTGTGTCACCTCGTCGATGTAGAGCTTGAGGTAGCCGCGGTCGCTGCCGGGGTGGGGCGGGGGCGGAACCCATTCTGCGCGGCGGCGGGCGAGCTCCGCGTCGTCCACCAGCAGGTCGATGCGTCGGGCGGTGGCGTCGAGGCGGATGCGGTCGCCGTCCTTCACGAGGGCGAGCGGGCCTCCGACGGCCGATTCCGGCGTGATGTGCAGCACGATGGTGCCAAAGGCGGTGCCGCTCATGCGCGCATCGCTGATGCGGACCATGTCCTTCACCCCGGCGCGGGCGAGCTTCCTGGGGATCGGGATGTAGCCGGCTTCCGGCATCCCTGGCGCGCCTTTCGGGCCGGCACGGCGCAGCACCAGCACGTCGTCGGCCGCGACAGCGAGATCCTCGGAATCGAGGCGGGCGGCCATGTCCTCCAGCCCGTCGAACACCACGGCGCGGCCTTCGTGGACCATGAGCTTCTCGGACGCCGCCGAGCGCTTGATCAGCGCGCCGCCGGGGGCGAGGTTGCCCGACAGCACCGCAAGCCCGCCGCCAACGGCGATCGGGCTTTCCCGGGTACGGATCACGGTCTGGTTCGGCACGTCCTCGGCGCCGGCGGCGTAGTCGGCCAAGGTTCCGCCAGCCACGGTCAGGGTGGTCAGGTCGAGATGCGGAGCAATCTCCTTCAGCAGCTTGGGCACGCCGCCGGCCCAGTGGAAATGCTCCATGTAGAAATCGCCGGACGGCTTGAGATCGACCAGCACCGGCACGTCGAGGCCCATGCGGTCGAACGCCTCCATGTCGATCTTGATGCCAAGCCGGGCAGCGACGGCGGTGAAGTGGATCACCGCGTTCGTGGAGCCGCCGATCGCCTGCAGCACCGTGAAGGCGTTGCGGAAGGCCGACGCCGTCATGATGTCCGACGGCTTGCGGCCGGATTTGGCGAGTGCCACGGCCGCCGCCCCGGAGGCCTCGGCGAGGCGGATGCGGTCGGCGTGGGTGGCGGGAGCGGAGCCGGCGCCGGGCAGGCACATGCCGAGGGTTTCGGTCATGCAGGCCACGGTGCTGGCGGTGCCCATCACCATGCAGGTGCCCTTGGTGGGGGCGAGCCGGCCGGAGATGGCGTCGATCTCGGCCTCGTCGATCCGGCCGGCGCGGAAATCGGCCCACATGCGGCGGCAATCGGTGCAGGCGCCGAGCACCTCGCCCTTGTGGTGGCCGACCAGCATCGGCCCGGTCGGCAGCACGATGGCCGGGATGTCGGCACTCGCCGCCCCCATCAGCAGCGCCGGGATGGTCTTGTCGCAGCCGCCGATCAGCACCACGGCGTCCATCGGCTGGGCGCGGACCATCTCTTCGGTGTCCAGCGCCATCAGGTTGCGCAGGAACATGCTGGTGGGGTGGCTGAAGCTTTCGTGGATCGAAACGGTCGGGAAGGCCATGGGCATGCCGCCGGCCAGCATCACGCCGCGCTTGGTTGCCTCGATCAGGTCCGGCACGTTGCCGTGGCAGGGGTTGAAGTCGCTGTAGGTGTCGGTGATGCCGATGATCGGCCGGTCGAGCGCGTCGTCGGTGTAGCCCATCGCCTTGATGAAGACGCGGCGCATGAACAGCGAGAACTCCGCGTCGCCATAGGTGGCGAGGCCCTTCCTGAGCCCCGTTTTCTTCTCGTTCGATCCGGCCGACATCGTCCTACTCCGCCGCCTGCTGCACCGGGGCGAGGCCTGGCACCGGGGCATTGGTGATCGCACTCATGCGCTCGCGCACGTCCGACAGGGTGAAGCGCAGGTCGGCGACGTTTGGGTTGGCCTTCATGGCGGCGACGATCGGGCCGGCGAGATAGGCCTCGGCCTGGGTGCTGCTGGCGAACAGATAGATGCCGCCGACATTGTTGCCCTCGCCGTCGAGCCAGATCTTCCATTGCAGGCCGTCGACGGCGAGGAACTTCTGCCCCGTCGCGTCGGTGTAGCGCTTCGCCCACTCCTCGGCGCTGACGTTCTGGAAGCGGTAGTTGATCTGCAGCACGACCATGGCCGGTCCTCCGTTGTTTGCGCGAGTTTATGGCATCCGAATGGTGGCGCGATAGGCGTGCCAAGAGGCGTGGCCGAGCAGAGGCAAGGTCACCGCCAACCCGACATAGCCCAGCACCATGCCCGCGCCGGTAAACAGCACTACCAGCACCGCCCAGACCAGCATGGTGCGCGCGTTCAGCACCACGGCAACCACGCTGGTCACAACCGCTTCCAGCATCCCCACCTTGCGGTCCAGCATCAGCGGCAGCGAGAAGGCGCCGGCAGCGAAGGCGAGTGCCGCCATGGCGCCGCCCACCAGCGTGCCCACGCCCAGGAACGACAGGCCTGATGCGGTGAACAGCGTGGCGTTCAGCAGTGCCTGCACGTCCAGCATCGAATAGGGGAAGAAGATCGCAAAGATCAGCGCGGCGAAGCGCATCCACAGCACCAGGAATGCCACCAGCGCCAGGCCCAGGCAAAGGATTGGCCCCGGATTGGCCCGCCATGCCCCAAGCGCGCCAGCAAGCGTCGGCGTGCGCCCCGCCTCGATCTCCCGGCTGACGGCGTACCAGGTCACGGTCAACGCCGGCCCGACCAGCATGAACCCCACCATCAGCGGCGCGGTCAGGTAGAGATAACCGGCGGCCGCCAGCCCGATGGTCAGCATGAACCCCACCACCACCACGATCATCCCCAGAGCCAGGCTCACCGTGGGGGTCGCGCGCAGGTCGCGCCAGCCGGCCGCAAGCCAGCGGAACGGCTCATCGGTCCCGACCGCCCGCACCCGCTCGGCATAGGGCAGGCCCGTGCGGGCAAAGTCGCTTTCCATGCGGTCGGACATTTCGCTTCCTCCGAAGTCGCGCCCCGGCAAATTCAGTATCGTCCAGCAAGGCCCGCCGCGCTACCGCACGACAAAAAACCGGATCAGCACCCCGTCCGGATGGCGCTGGCCGGTGGCCACGAAGATGTGGCGCGCCAGCCATTCATGCGGCCCCGCCGGCGCCTCGAACACCGGCGTGGTGCGGAAATAGACCAGCGCCGGGTCCACCGCCTCGCCGGCCGCCAGCCGCGCCAGAACCTCCGGCGGCCCATGCCGCAGCCCGCGGTTGACCACCCCGATCAGCGTGCCGTCCACCGCCGCGATCGTGTAGCGGGCGGTAAGGTCGATCAGCCCGTCCGGCTGCACCCTCTGCCAGTCCGCCCCGCCCGGCACCACCGTTCCGGCCAGCATCGGCCCCGACACGACGCCACCGGTGATCGGGATCACCCGCCGCTCCCCGCCCCACATTTGCCCAAGTGAAATCCGCGGCGCCACCGACACGGCGGCCTCGAAGGCGAATTCCAGGCAGGGCAGGGGATGGTGCATGCCGCAGCCTGCCCGCCCCCTGCTTGCGGGGCAAGCCATCCACGGGCAGAACCGGGCCGAAACGAAGGACCCCCCCATGGATCTTCACGGCCTCTCCGCCATCGTCACCGGCGGCGCCTCCGGCCTGGGTGGCGCAACCGCCCGCGCGCTGGCTGCTGGCGGCGCCCGCGTCACCATCGTGGATGTCAACCGCGACGCCGCCGAGGCCGCGGCCAGCGCGCTGGGCGGCATCGCCGCGGTGTGCGATGTCGCCGACCCCGATGCCGCCGGGCTCGCCTTCGCCGCCGCCCGCGCCGCCCACGGCCCGGCGCGCATCCTGGTGAATTGCGCCGGCATCGGCACCGCCGGGCGCATCGTCGGCAAGGACGGGCCGCTCGCACTTGGCGCCTACGAGCGCGTCATTCGCGTGAACCTCATCGGCACCTTCAACATGTTGCGCCTGGCCGCCGCCGAGATGTCCGCGGCCGAGCCCCTGCCCGATCCGTCGGGCCAAATCTCGGCCGATGGCGAGCGCGGGGTGATCATCAACACCGCCTCGATCGCCGCCTACGAGGGGCAGGTCGGCCAGGCCGCCTATGCCAGTTCCAAGGCGGGCGTCGTGGGCCTCACCCTCCCCGCGGCGCGCGAGCTTGCCCGCTTCGGCGTGCGCGTGGTCACCATCGCGCCCGGCCTGTTCATGACCCCGATGGTGGCCAGCCTGCCGCCCGAGATCCAGAAGAGCCTCGGCGATTCCGTCCCCTATCCCGCTCGCCTCGGCCAGCCGGAGGAATACGCGGCCCTCGCCCTGCACATCGTCGCCAACCGGATGCTGAACGGCGAGACCATCCGGCTGGACGGTGCGCTGCGGATGGCGCCGCGTTAGTGGCGCGATCCAAACGCTGGCCTCCCAAGCGTTTGGTGAAGCGCCCCACACCATGAACCTGGTGGATGGATTGCGACGGTTCCATCCGTCGAATTCTATCCACTAGCCGCGGCCAGTTCCCTTCGGCGCAATGCGTGGTGCAGCATGGCGGCGAGCGGTCCCGGTTCGGCGGCGGCGTCGCTGTTGAATCCCTCGGCAAGGCCATCCGCTACCGGCGTGGCGCGGTCGTGCCGGTCGGTGCGCGGCGTGCTCGCGCGCGGCAGGCACCGCCGGGCGCCGATGCCGCGCCATGTAGCGGCGTCGGCCACTCTGGAACCGGATCGTAAGAATTGTGTGGCATTTCGTCGCACAGCATTCACGGATCACCGATCTTTCCCGTGCCAGGCGGCCGCAGGACAGGACACTCATCGATGCCAGCGCCCTATGCACCCATCACTGCAATCCCGCGCCGCGCCGCGCGGCCGCGATGGCTTGGCGACCGCCGGGGAACCGTATCGCTATGGATTGCCATGGCGGTGCCGCTGTTCCTGATTGCCGGGGGCATCGGGCTGTATGTCAGCCAAGGCATGGTCGCGCGCCAGGGCGTGCAACTGGCCGCCGACCTCGGCGCCCAGGCGGGTGCGATCTCCTATGGCCGTGATGTCAATGACCAGCAGGCGGCTACCGCCGCAGCCAACGTGGCTGACATGAACGGCGCCGCCGCCAGTGCCACGCGCACGTGGGACGCCGGCTCGCGCACCCTCTCGGCCGGCCGGCCACCGTCACCATCGGGCCGGGCCTGACCGACCCTTCCCGCGTCTCCGTTGCCGTCTCCGTCGCCCGCCCGGTGCCGGTGGCCTTTTCGGGGCTGCTCGGCGGCGGCGCGACGCGCACGGTCACCGCCAATGCCACCGCCGAGGCCTGGAACTTGCCCGCCACGGGCAGCGGGGGCTCGGCCTCCTGCGTGATGGCCATGCACCCGACCGCGGCTGCCGCCATCAAGGTCGACAACATGGGGCGCATCCAGTCGCCGGGCTGTGCGATCCATGCGAACTCGACGGCCACCGGCATGCCGAGTTCCGGCGGCTATGCCAATGCTGCGATCATGCTGAACAGCGGCACGCTCAGCGGTTCCGCGCTCACCACGCCTGGCAACACCTGCCTGTCGAACAGCGGCTCGAACACGGTTCTGCCCGCTGTGAGCGGGTCCGGCCACCGCTGCACGCCGGTGAACTCCGCGGCCGTCCAGGCCGATCCGTTCGCGGGCCTGCCGGTTCCGTCGCCGACGCAGCCCGCCGGCTGCTCGGTCAACGCCACTTACGGCGCCTGCTGCATTCCGCCGGTTTCCGGCACGGTCAACGGCGTGGCCTCCACCGCCACCAACGTCTTCAACAGGGCCTACACCGACTGGCAGGCCACGCCGCGCACCTTCAGCCCGGCCGCCGGCGGCGTGTTCTGCGGCAACACCAGCATCGGCGGCAACGGCACCGCGGACCAGTTCGCGCCAGGCGTCTACTACGTCATCAACGGCAACCTGACTTTCAACAACTCGAACATCGCCTCGGCCAACGGCGTCTCCTTCGTGCTCATCGGCCGCAACGGCGGCAACCCCGGCGCGATCAGCTGGACCAACCACTCCAACACCTACGCTCTCACCGCGCCCGCCACCGGCCCGACCGCCAACGTCCTGTTCTGGCAGACCTGCAAGGCCGACGGCACCGCGCCCACCAACACGATGGCCGGCGGCTCCACCCTCACCATGGCCGGCGCCTTCTACGCCAAGTGCGGCGCGCTCAGCATGACCAACAACATCCAGATGAACGCCGCCACGGGCGCCAACTTCCGGGTGGTTGCCAGCACGATCTATGTCGCCGGATCGGCCGGTATCAACGCGGCGTTCACCAGCGTGCCCGCACCGCTGGCAAACGTGGCGCTGGTGCGATGATCGCGGGCGTCGGCCGGCGGGGTGCCGCCGCGGTGGAGGTGGCGATCACCTTTCCGATCGTGCTGATCCTGCTCGGCAACGTGGTGGATTACGGCCTGATGCTGCGGCGCCACGCACAGCTGACCGCGGGCGTCGGAAACGCCGCCGGCTATGCCTCGCGGGTGGGTGCGACGGCTTCTGCCGCAACGATGCAATCGATCGCCATGTCCAGCTCCTGGCTCTCCAGCGCCACGGCATCGGCCAGCGCCACCGCCTGCCATTGCCCTGCCGGCACGCCGCGGACCCTGGGGGCGCCGGTCGCCTGCACCTTCATCTGCACCGACGGGGCCGCCGCGCAACGCTACCTGACCGTGACCGGCACCTACGCTTACACGCCGTTGTTCCCCCAGGTGATCGGGCCGGCGGCGCGCACGCTCACCCATTCGGCCACGGTGATGGTGCGATGAACCGCGGCCTCATCCTGTCCGGTGACCGGCGCGGCGTGGTGTCGGTCGAGTTCGCGGCTGCCGGGATGCTGATGGTGGCGATCACGATGGGCCTGGTAGGTGCCGGGCTTCTGACCTGGACGCGTAGCGGGCTGCAGGCCGCCGCCCATGCCACCGCCCGCTGCGTGGCGCTCGGCGCGCCGAGCTGCGCGTCGCCCGCCGCCTATGCCGCCGCCCTGGCCGGGCAGTGGGTTTTCCCGGGGATCATCACCGCCGACAACGTGTCCGTATCGCAAGCGACATCGTGCAACGGCGCCACCGGCCAGTACACGCGGGTGACGATCACCGGCACGCACTGGCTAGGCAGCGTGCTGCCAGCCGGGCAGGACAACATCACCATCTCCGTCACGGCCTGTCACATTTCGGCGGCTTGAGCCGCCAGGCCCGGCACAGCGTCAGCTGAACAGCAGCTGGCCGCCATCGACGGTGATGGTCTGCCCGGTCACCCAGCGGGACATCGGCGAGGCCAGGAACAGCACCACATCGGCCACTTCCTCCGGATGGCCCAGGCGCCCGAACGGGATCGCCCGCTTCACCGCCTCGTACACCGGCGAGCCCTCCTCGCGGCGCTTCTCCCAGGTGCCGCCGGGGAACTCGATGGAGCCGGGGGCGACCGCGTTCACCCGGATGTTCTTCTTCGCCCACATCGCCGCCTGGCTGGCGGTGTAGCTGTTCACCGCCGCCTTCACCGCCGCGTAGGGGGCAGAGCGGGTGGAGGCCCGCACCGCGGAGATCGACGACACCGAGACGATCGCCCCGCCGCCGGCCGCTTCCAGGTGGGGCAGGGCGGCCTGGCTCGCGCGCACCACCGCCATCACGTCCACCTGCATGCCCACGGCCCAGCCGGCCTCGTCGTCGCTCATGCCGAAGCCGGAGGCGTTGTTCACCAGCACGTCGATCCCGCCCAGGGACGCGGCGGCGGCCGCGATGTACCCGGAAATCGCGGTCCCGTCCGAAAGGTCGCAGGGCGCGGCATGGGTCGCGTGGCCGTGCTTGGCCAGTTCGGCTCGCGTCGCCTCCAGCCCCGCCGCGCCGCGTGCGCAGATCGACACCCCGGCACCGCCGGCGGCGAAGCCATGGGCAATCGCCCGCCCGATGCCGCGGCTGCCGCCGCACACCACCACCCGTTTGCCGGTGAAATCCAGTGCCATGTCGCGATCCCTGTTTTTTCCGTCGATGCGGCAGTGTCGCGGCATCCGCCCGGCCCGGCAAGTCCGCGCCCGCACCGGCGCAGGAGCAACATCAGTCCGAAATGATGTAGAGGACATCCTCCAGCGTGGATGCCGAGGCCAGCAGCACGCGCTGCAGCGGGACGGCCAATGCCTCCACGAAATAGACCCCGAGCGACAGCCCGGCCGCAAGTGCGACGAGCGCCACGATTGCGGTGCGCCGTGGCCCCGCCAGCGCGCCCAGCGTGGCCAGGCCAAGCATCAGCGAGGCCAGCAGCATGGCCTCGAACCAGGGCGACACCGCGGGGGGCTGCATGCTGCTCAAGGTCGCGCACGCCCGAAGAAAGGATTCGAGCGCCGGCAGCATATCCTGGCCCGCCGCGCCAGCGCCGCCCAGGGCCGCGATGCGTTCCACCTCAACACGCAATTGCTGGCGCAACGTGATGGCCGGGGTCGCCCCGTCCGGCACGGCGCCCATGTCGGGTCGCGGGAACACCTCGCGCGCCGTATGATCCACATAGCGGAACAGCAACTCGCGCGCCGGCTGCCCGGCTTCCCCGGCATGCCGCAGGGCGCGGTCGAGCCGGGCCACCTCGCCGGAGAATGCCAGCAGGCGCGCATCGACATCGGCGGTGGCACCGCGCAGGCCCATCACGGCCTGGCCCAGCACCAGCGACGCCAGGATCAGCAGGCCCGCAACCGTTGCCCGCGCCACCGGTGACCGTCCGGTCAACACCCAGGTGCCGCGGCGCGCATGCACGACCGTACCGACCGCCACCGAAGTGGCGAGGCACAGGAACGCAAACACCGTCGCAACCAGATGGCTCACGCGCACTCCCGATTGCCGTTGCGCCGGATCAGCCAGGCTGCAACGCTTTGCAATGACTAAAGAGGTACGGGGGTGCCGGCAACAGACGTCAGGGCTACCCGAATGATCACGATGTTGGATCAGCCATGCCTTGAAGGGCATCGGCCACCCGCAACTCGCCCGCCACCGGGCGCAACGCCGCCACCGCCGTCTCGTGCGTGGCCACGTCGAACGCGGCACAACCATCCTCCAGCACAAACACGGTGAAGTCGCGCACATGGGCATCGCGCACCGTGCTGGCCACGCCGCCATGGGTGACGATCCCGGCCACCAGCAGCCGCCGGATGCCGGCCCGGCCCAGCACCCATTCCAGCCGGCTCATGTAGAAGGCGCTGAACGCCACCTTCTCCACCGCCATGTCCGCCGGCGCCAGTTCGTCGACCAGCGCATGGCCCCAGGCGCCCGGCGCGAAATCGCCCTTGCCGAGAAACGGCCGTATCTCGCGCAGATGCGGCGAGATGAACGGCGCGCCGCCCTTGCCCGGCACCAGGGTGAAATGCGTCGAGACCACCCATCCGCCAACCCGCCGGAGCGACGTCACCAGCGGCGCCAGCCTGGGCACCAGGTCGGAAATCTCCGCCCGGCCCAGCCCGGCGCGGCCATAGGCGCCCTCAGGATGCACGAAATCATTCTGCAGGTCGCACAGCAACAGGGCGGTGCTGGACCAGTCGCCATCCGCCGGCACCAGGGGGGAGGCCATCATGCACGCTCCAGGATCAAATTGCCGAACCGGTCCACCCGGCCCGCCAGGCCCGGCTCCACCAGGATGGTCGCGTCCGGCTGTTCCAGCACGGCAGGGCCCTGCACCACCGCGCCCACCGGTAGTGCCAGCCGGTCGAACACCGCAGCCTCGGTCCAGCCGCCGAACCATACTAGGCGCGACGGGCGTGCCGCGGCGGCCATGCTTGCTTCCGGCCCCGGCGCCATCGCCGCGAGGTCGATGCGCGGCCGCGTGCCGACCACAGCACTGCGCAGGTTCAACACCCGCACGGCCACGCCCGGCATGCGCCGCCCGAACCGCGCGCCATAGGCGGCCTCGAACGCGGCAAGCACCTCGCTTCGCGACGGGGTGCCGCCGCCATCCGTCGCGAGGTTCAGCCGCACCGCCACGGTATGCGTCTGCCCGGCGTAGTTCATATCCAGCGCATGTTCCACGCCGCGCCCGGTGAACGCCACGCCGGCGCGGTCCAGCAGCGGCATCAACACGCCCTGGGCGGCATCCATCGCCGCGCGCAGCAATTCCGGGTTGAGTGCCGCGAGCATTACGTTCAGCGTCTGCACCCGGTCATGCCGGAAATCGGCGATCACGCAGCCCAGGGCCGAGGTCATGCCCGGAAACCGCGGCACCAGCGCGCGCGCCAGCCCCACCTCGCGGATCAGCGCGCCGGCGTGCAACGCGCCGCCGCCGCCGAACGGCATGAAGGTGAAGCTGCCAGGATCATGCCCGCGCTCGATCGACACCAGGCGCAAGGCACCCGCCATGCGCGCATTGGCCACGCGCAAAATCGCTTCCGCCGCCGCCATCACGTCGAGCCCGAGCGGGGCCGCCACAGCGCGCCCGATCGCCGCCGCCGCCGCCGCCACATCCAGCCGCGCCAGCTGCCCGCCGATCGGCCGCGCCGCGTTGATCCGCCCCAGCACCACGTTCGCATCGGTCACCGTTGGCCGCGTTCCGCCCGCGCCGTAGCAAACCGGCCCAGGCACCGAACCCGCACTCTGCGGCCCCACCTGCAGGATGCCGGCCGCGTCGACATGCGCGATGGAGCCGCCGCCCGCGCCGATGGTGGTGATCTCGATCATCGGCGTGCGCACCACCATGCCGAACTCCAGCGTGGTCTGCGCCGCCAGCGCCGGTACGCCGCCCTCCACCAGCGACACGTCGAAGCTGGTGCCGCCGACATCGCCGGTGATCACGTCGGGAAAGCCCGACTCCCGCGCAATATGTGCCGCCGCGATCACCCCCGCCGCCGGGCCGGACAGCGCCGTGCGCACCGGCAGCCGCGCGGCGGTGGCCACATCCATCACGCCGCCGTTGGACTGCACGATCAGGAACTCGCCGCTGAAATCCTCCGCCCGCAGCGCGGCATCCAACGCCGACAGGTAGCCGCCCACCACCGGCTGCAATACCGCGTTCAGCGCCGTGGTGCTGGTGCGCTCGAACTCGCGAATTTCCGGCAGGATATCGGAGGAGATCGCCAGATGCGGCGTCGGCCACATATCGCGCAATGCCGCCAGCGCCGCGCGCTCGTTGGCAGGGTTGGCATAGCTGTGCAGGAACACGACGCACAGCGCCTCCGCCCCCATCGCCCGCAACCGCACCGCCGCCGCGCGCACCGCGTCGAGGTCGACCGGCTCCAGCACCGTGCCGTCCGCCAACGTCCGCTCCGCCACTTCCGCCCGCATGTCGCGCTCGATCACCGGCGAGAAATCGCCGGTGAGCCCCCAGGTCTGCCGCCGGTCCCGCCTGCGCATCTCCAGCACGTCGCGGAACCCGGCCGTGGTGATCAGCCCCGCTTTCGCGCCCTTGCGTTCCAGCAGCGCGTTGGTGCCGACCGTGGTGCCGTGCACGATCGCCGCGAACGAGGCTGGCGGCGCCATGCCGGCCACCCCCGCCGCGAACCCGTCCGCCTCGCGCCCGCGCTGGCTCGGCACCTTGCCGGTGCGCACCGTGCCGCTGGCCTCGTCGAACAGGAACAGGTCGGTGAAGGTGCCGCCGACATCCACACCCAAAACGAGCCGAGGAGGCGCGGGGCGGCTCACCCGAGATACCCCAGGCGTTCGTCGCGCGCGCGCGCCACCGGATGACGTCGCGCCGGATCGCCCCAGCCGCCGCCACCCGGGCTTTCCAGCCGCACCCGCTGCCCGCGCCGCAGCTTCACGCCGACGACCTTGGAGCCCAGCGCCGGCGTGTGCCAGCCGTCATCCTGCTCATAGGCCACCACGTTCATCGCCCCGTTGCCGCCGCCCAGCACGCCGCGCGGCGCATACCGGGCGCGTTCGGCGAACACGAACACCTCCGCCTCCTCCTCCAGCAACGCGATTTCGTACACCGCCCCCATCCCGCCCCGATGTTCGCCGTCCCCGCCCGACCCCTCGCGCAGCGCCCAGCGCGTGAACCGCACCGGATAGCCCGCCTCCATGATCTCCACCGGCGGGATGATGGCCGTCGCGATCGGCGGATTGCCATGGCTCAACCCGTCGCCCTCCGGGTTGCCGCCATGCCCGCCGCCGAAGAAGCTGAACATCACCCAGCGTCTCCCTCCGCGCATCCCGGCGATCGAAAGTGCGTTGATGGTGCCATAGGCGTTGCCGAACGCCGCCTCCGGCCGGATGCGCGCAAAGGCACAGAACAGCACGTCGATGATGCGCAGGATCGTCTCGGTGTAGCCCCCCACCGGCGCCGGCCGCTGCGCATCCAGCAGCGACCCGTCCGGCACGATGATCTCCACCGGATCGAGCACGCCGGCATTGGCCGCCACGTCGGGGAAGATGTGCTTCAGCGCGACGTACACGCTGGCCACGGTCGTCCCGCGGCTGATGTTCACCGGCCCCGCGCAGGCCCCGGCCGAGCCGGTAAAATCCACCGTCAGCCGCTCGCCCGATTTCGTCACCGCGCAGGCGATGCGCAGCGGTGCGTCCACGCGGCCATCGTTGTCGAGGAAATCCTCCTCCTCCCACCGCCCATCCGGCAACGCCGCCAGGTGCGCCCGCATCTGCATCGCCGCACGCGCCGTTAGTTCCGCGAATGCCTCGCCCACCACCTCGGCCCCGGTTTCCGCCAGCAGTGCCGACAACCGAGCCGCGCCGAGGTCGAGGGCCGAGAGATGCGCGTTCAGGTCGCCCATCGCGCTGCCCGGCAGGCGCGAGGCCGCCAGGATGATGTCCAGGATGTCCTGGTCCATCGCCCCCTCGCGGATCAGCCGCACCGGCGGGATCAGCACCCCCTCCTGGAAGTACTCGGTCGCCGCAGGGTTGTAGTTCCCCGGCACCGCGCCGCCGACATCGTGCCAATGCCCCACGCTGGCCAGCCAGCAGAACACCGCCCCATCCACGAACACCGGCCGGATCAGCCGGAAGTCGGACAGATGCGTGCCGCCGAGATAGGGATCGTTGAACGCGAACACATCGCCCTCGTGCGGCTCTCGCCCGCCGGCGAACTTCGCGATCACCGCCCCGACCGCGAACGCCATCACGCCCACGAATATCGGCAGCCCGCCCTTGCCCTGGATCAGCGTGGCCCCGGTGCGCGCGTCATAGATGCCATGGCAGGCATCGTGCGCCTCGGCGATGGTGGGGTTGAACGCCAGGCGGAACAACGTCGCATCCATCTCGTCGGCGATCTGCTCCAGCCGCCCCTTCAGCACCGCCAGCGTGACAGGATCAAGCGCCATTCAGCCCTTGTCCTGACGGGTGGCCCGGAGGCGTCGTGCCGCCCCCAGCAGATTCCAGAGCCATTGCAAATCGAACATGCGCAATGCTACCGGTGCTGCCCTCTCAGCGGTAGAGCCGCGCCGCCTCCGTCCGCAGCGCCTCCCGCCCCTCGGTGCGGCTGTAGAACATGTGCCCCCCTGCCCAGGCATGCAGCGCCACCCGCTCCCGCCCCGCGCCCGGTGCCACCAGCTCCAACTGCATCGCGCTGCGGAAATACGGCGTGACCACGTCGTACAACCCATGGACCACCAGAACGCCCAACGCCGGATCGAGCGCCAGCGCACTGCGCAACGCGTTCAGCGACTCCGCCGCCGGACCGCGCCCGCCGCCCCAGTCCCAGCCCCGGTTCACCGCCTCGTTCAACACCTCGTACGGCGCCTCCACCTTCCATTCCAGCCGCCCGCCATACAGCCCCACCATCGCCGCGGTCAGTGGCGCGCGCAGCCCGTCCAGCACCGGGTCCGGCTCGCGCCCGAAGGCGCCGGTCGGGTCCGGATCGGCCATCGTGATTTCGAGGTCGTACAGGCTGGCGATCCGCCCCGCCGGCAGATGCCGCCGGATCACCGACAGGTCGAGCATCCCGCCATAGCGCCGCACCACCGCCGGATCGAGCCCGGTCAGCGCCGCCACCTTCGCACTGCGCCGTGCCACCGCCGCGGGGTCGGACCCACGCAGCAGATCCTGCAGATACTCCCCGGTGGCATAGGCCTCGGCATCGGCCACCTCCGCCCGCCGCGTCGCCCGCCGGGTCGCCGCCACCAGCGTCGGCAGCGTCGCCACGAACTGCATCGGGTCCATCGCCTGGCTGCGCCCGCCGAAATCCAGCACCGGCGACACCAACACCAGCCCGCGCAACCCCACCCCGTGCGACTGCGCCAGCGCCCGCGCCAGAAGCGGCCCGCGAAACCCGCCATAGCTCTCGCCGGCCAGGAACTTCGGCGAGCCCATCCGCCCCGCCTGCACCAGCCAGCGCCGGATGGCCCCCGCGATCGCGTCGATATCGCCCCCCACCGACCAGACCCGCTTGCGCAACTCCTCCCCGGTGGAAAGAAACCGGCTATATCCCGTGCCCACCGGGTCGATGAACACCAGGTCGGTGAACTCCAGCCAGGTCTCGGCATTGTCGACCAGGCCGGTCGCCATCGACGGCGCCATGCCCGCCAGCTCCAGCCGCCACGGCCCCATCGCGCCGAGGTGCAGCCAGGCCGAGGACGCGCCCGGCCCGCCATTCACCGCGAACGTCACCGGCCGCCGTGCCGCATCCGCACCGTCCAGCGTGTAGGCCACATAGGCCACCGCCGCCTGGGGCGCGCCCTGCCCATCGGCCAGCGTCACGCTCCCGGCCGTGGCCGCGAAGTGCTGCGTCCGCCCGCCGACCGTCAGCGCATGCTGCGTCGTCCGCGCCGCCGGCAACGGGTCAGGCCGCGGGGCAGGGGGGGCGGCCGGTCCCGCTCTGTCCTGAGCGCCCCTGTCCTGCGCCCACGCCGCACCGGAGACGATCCCCGCGCTGATCCCGGCCAGCACGCCCCGTCGCGGCAACGGCATCACATTGCTCCTCATGGCTGCGCCGCCCGCACCGGCACCGACTCCCGCAACTGCCCGCCGCCCGCGCCCGCTTCCAGAACCAGGTGCCGATCGTGCATCTCCGCCACACTCGGGCGATGGGCGATCGACACGATCGTCGTGCCCGGCAGGTGGCGCCGCACCAATGCGTAAAGCTGCGCCTCCCCCTCCGGGTCCAGGCTCGCCGTCGCCTCGTCGAGGAACAGCCAGTCCGGCCGTGCCAGCAACGCGCGCGCCACCGCCACGCGCTGCTGCTCCCCGCCCGACAGCCGCTGCGCCCACGGCGCCTCCTCGTCCAGTCGCCCCGCCAGATGCCCGAGCCCGACCGCCTCCAGCACCTCCCTCACCTGCGCGTCGCCATAGGCCCCGGGCTCGGCCGGATAGGCCACCACCGCGCGCAGCGTGCCCAGCGGCAGATAGGGCCGCTGCGGCAGGAACATGTTTGTCCCCGGCGGCCGCTCCACCGTCCCGCCGCCGAACGGCCAGATGCCCGCCAGCGCCCGGAACAGCGTGGATTTCCCCCCGCCCGACCGCCCCGTCACCACCACGGATTCCGCCGGTGCGAGATACATGTCCTGGTCCCGCATCAGCACCCTCCCATCCGGCAGCCGCAGCGTCACGTCGCGTAGCCGCCAGCCCGGCGCCGTGCCCTCGGCCACCGCCACCCCGTCCCCGGCCAGCGCCGCCACATGCGCCGCGTCGATCGCGCGCCGGAACCCGGCCAGCCGCCCCACCGTCGCGCGCCACGCCGCCAGGGTGCGATAGGCGTTGACGAAGAAGCTCAGCGAATCCTCCACCCGCCCGAACGCGCCGGAGGCCTGCGTCAGCATCCCCAGCGTGATCTCGCCCCGGAAGAACCGCGGCGCCACCACGGCGATCGGGAACACGCTCGCCACCTGGTTATAGCCGGTGGTCAGCGCGATCACCTTCTTGGTGCGCCACATGATGTCCCACCAGTTGTCGGCCACCTCGCCGAAGCGCTGTTTCAGCGCCGCCCCCTCCGCCGCCTCGCCGCGATGCAGCGCCACCCCTTCCACGTTCTCGCGCAGCCGGGCGAGCGCAAAGCGGAAATTCGCCTCCACCCGCTGCCGTATGAAGTCCAGCATCACCAGCGGCCGCCCCACCTTGTGCGTCAGCCATGTGCCCAGGATCGCATAGCCCACCGCCACCCACACCAGATAGCCCGGGATATCCACCCCCAGCACCGTGATCATGCCCGACAGCGACCACAGGATCGCCAGGAAGCTGAACAGCGACACCACGCTCGACAGCAGCCCGAGCCCGATCGACAGCGTCTTCTGCACGAAATCCTGCACATCCTCGGCGATCCGCTGGTCGGGGTTGTCCGCACTCTGGCGCATCGGGTCGGCCTCGCCGCCGCCCTCCTGCGGCAATTGCAGGCTCATGCGGAAATAGGCCCGGTGCGCCAGCCAGTCGTCCACCAGCCGCTCGGTCATCCACCGGCGCCAGTTGATCTCCAGCCACTGGCTCAGATAGGTGCGGTAGATCGCCACCACGATGTACACCACCGCCACGATCACGAACCCGGGGAACCACCCCTCCGATGTCTGCCGCCAGAACAGCAGCAGCCCGATGAAGTCGTCCCAGTTCTTCGTTTCCAGCGCGTTGTAGAACGCACGGCTCCAGAAGCTCAGCAGCACCGTCATGCCCACGCGGCTGAGGTCGAGCACAATGATCGCGCCCAGCAGCAGCCGCGCCGACCAGCGTTCCTCGGAGGCGTAGTACGGGCGGGCAAGCCGCCACACATCGGCAAGCAGGGCAGTCAGGCCGCGCATCGCGAACTCCTTCGGGGCCGCGCGCGAGGATCGGCAGGCGGGGCGTCCACCAGCCTACTTCAGGTCACCTGCTCGCCGCATCAAGTGTGCATGCGCCACGCGCGCGGAGCTGGCAGGCGGCCGCGGGCAAAACAAAGACTCATACCGGCCCGCGCTAACCCATACTTCATGGGCCAACACAAAGGCAGGTTGTTATGAAAGATAATAAAGCTCGACGTTCATTCGTGCTCGCCATCGCGACGGCGGCCCGCATTGAATTTAAACAAAGCAGGTTTCATTTTTGCCGCTGTATATGTCGCAACCGTTATTGCCGCAGCCCCTATCAGAACCGCATGCCCAATGATGCTTGCAGCAAATACGGTGTAACTGCCAATCGCAATGGAAAACGCCGCAGCCCACATAAACCCCAACGCCTGCAACACATAATGTCGAGTTGAAATGTCTTCTATATGCCGAAGCGGACTCACATCGCTATTGAACAGGAAGCTCCACCAGTAGATGATGAATTGTTTCATTGACATAGAATCATGATTAAGTTCTTTCTCTTGGCCCTACGCAACACAACTTGAGGCCGTGTATGTTTCGATGCGGCAATTTTCGACGGGAATAAATAAGCGCAGCCGCATTAAAAAACATCATAACGAGCCCTCGGAGACCTAGACAATCGATTTCGCTTGTTCATGAAAATTTCAATCAGCCGCAACGCCTCAGCATGAACCAACGAAGCGAAACCCGCGCTCGTGCCGATGCCATCCAGGCCCGCTGCCAAAACCGCATCATTGACGCAATGTAAGAATACGACGCTCGGCTCTCTGGGGCCTTCGGTATCCTCGGGAACCATTGCCCCATGCCTGCCCACAAATCCTACCGCACCGACCCCGGCAGCCCACCCGGCCGGCCAAACAGCCAGCCCTGGCCCTGATCCACCCCCAGCTCGCGCATCAGCGCCGCCTGTTCCTCGGTCTCGATCATCTCGGCCACCGTCTGCGCCCCGGCATGGGTCGCCAACTCCACCATGGAAGCCACCATCGCCCGTTCCCGCAGCCCCTGCTGTGCGGCCTGCACGAAGCTGCCGTCGATCTTCACGTAGTCCACCCGGAACTGCTGCAGATAGCGGAACGCCGCCGCCCCCGCCCCGAAATCATCCAGGCACAGCCCGACCCCCATCGCCTTCAGCCGCGCCAGCGTCGCCGCCGCCGCCGCCAGGTCGTCGATCTCCGCCGTCTCGGTCAGCTCCACCAGAAGCCGCCCATGGCCCTGCGGCCCCAGCCCGGGCTTCATCTCCTTCAGCAGCGCGAACAGCCGTTCGCAGAACGCCGTACTCTGTACCGACAGCCCCGACAGGTTCACCGCCACCGACACCCCCGGCGCCGCCCGCAACGCCATCAGCGCCTGCTCCATCACCGCCAAATCCATCACCTCCGCCAGCCCCACCGCCTCGGCGAAGGTCACGAATTCCTGGATCGAACCCATTGGCATGCCGGGCGTGGCGATCGGCCGCAGCAGCGCCTCGTAGTGGTGCACCGCCCGCGTCTTCAGCGATACCACCGGCTGGAACGCCAGCCGGAACCGGTGCCCCGCCAGGGCGGCGCGCACCGCCTTCGTCCGCATCTCCGCCTGCGCCAGAATGCCCGAAAGCCCGCCCGCCGCCCCCACCGCCGTCACCCCCGCCGTGCCCTCCGATGTGAAACGGGAGACGGCATAGCGCAGCACGCGGTGCGCCGTGGCACGGCCCATGCCGATGCATTCCAACGACATCTCGGTTCCGTTCACCCGGGCAATGTTGCGCGCCGCCGAGCGCGACAGGAACTGCTCCAGCCGCCGCACCAGCCCTTCCATTCCGTTATGCGGCAGCCCCAGCACGCCGAACCGCCCCTCGGCCAGCTCGCTCCCGCGCGCTCCGGGGCCGCATTCGCCCATCAGCTCGCCCAACCCCTGGCGCAGCCGCGCCTGCTCGCTTGCCGACAGCCGGCCCTTCACATCGGACCACCCCCGCACCTCCACCAGACCCATCGGCCCGGTGCCCCCGGTGCGCATCAACTGCTCCGCTTCCCGGGCGAAATCGCCGGGGGACTGGATTGCCGCCGCGCCATCGCCGCGTTCCGCCCCCGGCTGCGGCACCGGCCCGATCACGAAGCACAGCCGCGGGTCCGCCCCGCCCACCATCTGCGCCGCCACCATCGCCGGGCTGCGGGCCGGATCGGCCAGATGCAGCACAATGGGCGCCAGCCTGCCGCGCGCCGTCACCAGCGCCAGCGCCATCGCGAACGCCGCCTGGTCCCCGGGCGACAGCAGCCCGGCGATCGACCGACCGATCATGGTCTGTGCCGGCACCCCGAAGGCGCCGAACTTGCCGCTGGCGAACGTGATCGCACCGGTCGGAGTCGTCTCCACCAGCATGTCCGCCGCCGCGAAGGCGAAGGCCCGCAGCCGCTCCCGCGCCTTCGCCTCGGCGGCCTCCACCGGCAGCACGGCACCGGCCATCGCCTCGGTCTGCTCCGGCGGCGCGGGCACCGGCGCCACCGGGGCGTCGATGCGGTCATCCCTTTTGGATACAGCCCGTCGGACCAGCCTGCCGAGCATCGGAGTCCCTGTTGAAACGCTCCCATGCTTGTGCGGCCGGCGGGTTAAGGCCGGATGAAGGTCTCAACCGCGGCACCGCGCCCCCAGGCTGGCCCCCCAGGCTGGCCCCCCAAGGCTGGCCCCTTACCGCCCACGATGGCACTCTCGCGGCGAACATCCCACGGTATGCCGATGCCCACTCCGCCCCCCAGCCCCGCCACGCCATGGTGGAGCGCACGCCCGATCCTGGCCCTCGCCCTGATCCTCGTCGCCGCCCCTTTCGCCTGGCCGGATATCCCGGCACTCACCGACAACCTCGGCCACATGGGCCGCTACCGCATCGCCATCGACCTCGCCACCTCCGAGCACCTGCGCCACTTCTACAGCTTTGAATGGATGCTCATCCCCAACCTCGGCGCCGACCTGCTGGTCGTCCCACTTGCCTGGCTGATGGGCCTCGAAGCCGCCACCAAGCTGCTGGTCATGGCCACCGCCTCGCTCACACTGCTCGGCTTCCTCTGGGTGGCGCGCGAGGCCCACGGCCACATCCCGCCCACCTGGCTGTTCGCCGCCCCGCTGATCCTCGGCTACCCGTTCCAGTACGGCTACGCGAACTTCACCCTGGCCATGGCCCTGGCCTTCCCCGCCCTCGCCCTGTGGATGCGCCTGGCCCGCACCGGCCACCCCCGCCTGCGCGCCGCCGTGTTCGTGCCGGTCGCCCTGGCCATCTGGCTGGCCCACGCCGTCGCCTGGGGCATGTTCGGCCTGCTCGCCTTCGCCGCCGAATTCGCCCGCCAGACCGCGCGCAACCGCCGGCCCGCCGCCGCCGCCGCCGCCGCCGCGCTGCACTGCTTGCCGCTCGCCGCCCCCCTGGTGCCCACCCTGGTCTGGCGCGGCAGCGGCGGCGACTCCTACACCGGGGACTGGTTCAACGTCGCCTGGAAGGTCGTCTCGCTGGCCAGCGTCCTGCGCGACGAGTGGCAGGTGTTCGACCGGCTCGGCGTGCTCGTGCTGCTGGCCGTCATCGCGCTCTGCCTCGCCAGCCGCCGCCTCGCCGCCCACCGGGGCCTCGCGATCGGTGCGGCACTGCTCTTCGCCGCCTTTCTCCTGCTGCCCCGCATCATGTTCAGCAGCGCACGCACCGACATCCGCCTGGTGCCCTACGCCCTTGCCGCCGCCCTGCTGGCAATCCGCCTCGCCCCCGCCGCCTCGCCCCGCTTCGCCACCCTCTTTGCCCTCGCGGGCCTGGCCTTCTTCGTCGCGCGCATTGGCGCCCACACTGCCAGCCAGTGGCGCCACGACGCCATCTACCGCACCGAACTCGCTGCCCTCGACCACCTCCCCCGCGGCGCCCGCCTCGCCAGCTTCGTCGGCGCCAACTGCGACGAAACATGGGCCCTCCCGCGCCTGGACCACCTCCCCGCCATGGCCATCGTCCGTCGCGAGGCCTTCTCCAACGAGCAATGGGTGGTCAGCGGCGCCCAGTCCGTCCGCGTCCTGCCCCCGCGGGAGGCCTATGTCGACCCCAGCCAGTTCGTCACCGCACATCGCTGCAGCCAAGACTGGCGCCCGATCGCCGAGGCGCTCGAAGCCCTGCCGCACGCCCATTTCGACCATGTCTGGCTGATTCGTCCACCCCCCCACAACCCCGCCCTTGTGGCCGGCTGGACCCCCCTCTGGCGCCACGGCACCAGCGTCCTCTATGCACTCCCCACGCTACCCCTCGAAGGCCCTGACCGCCCCTTCTCTCACGGCGCCAAACAAGGTCCGTTCCTCGGGTTGCAGGCCCGCGGCCTGACCGCACCGGCGCTATCCCTTGGTTTCCGCGTCCCGTTGGCATCATTCGAAGAATACTCAAATCCCGAAACAGCAGAATGCGCGCGAATGGGGATTTCCAGTTCACCGCAATGGCGGATACCGTTGTAGTATGAATTCTTTCGGGTACGGATGATGCAACCCTCCATCGAAGCCGCCGCCACATGGTGGCGAGCGCCATGGTTCCTTGCCCTAGGTCTCGTGCTCGTCGCTATGCCCCTGGCTTGGCCAGACGTCCCGCCCTTGACGGACATGCCGGGCCATCTCGGCCGCTACAAGATCGCCCTCGACCTGCCGCATTCCGAGCACCTCCGCCGGTTCTACGACTTCCAGTGGGCATTGCTGCCGAACCTCGGCGTCGACCTTGCCATCGTGCCATTGGCCTGGCTGCTCGGCATCGAAGCCGCCGGCAAGGCGATCGTGATGCTGACGGTGGTGCTGACGCTGATCGGCTTCCTGTGGGTGGCGCGGGAGGCACACGGCACCATCCCGCCGACCTGGATGTTCGCCGCGCCGCTGATCCTCGGATACCCGTTCCACTACGGCTTCCTGAACTTCACCCTGGCCATCGGACTGGGCTTCGTCGCCCTGGGCTTCTGGCTCACCCTGGGGCGGCTGGGCCAGCTGCGCTGGCGCGCGGTGCTCTTCGTGCCGATCGGCCTGGCGCTCTGGGTGGCGCATGGCATCGGATGGGGGGTGATCGGGCTGCTCGTCTACGGCTTCGAACTGGCCCGCCAGGCCGGGCGCGGGCAGCCCTGGCCGCGCGCGGTCGTGGTCGCCGGGCTGCACTGCCTGCCGCTCGCCGCGCCGATCCTGTTGATCCTGCTCTGGGGCGGCGGCGACATGCCGACGCGCGACTGGTTCAACATGTCATGGAAGATCGCCTCGTTGATTGCGGCGGTGCGCGACCGCTGGATGGCCTTCGACCTTGTCTCGGTGATCCTGCTGCTCGCCGTGATCGGCCTGGGGGCGGTCAGCCCGCGGCTGCGCATGTCGCGCGGCCTGGCGATCGGCGCGGTGCTGGTGTTCGCGGCCTTCATGATCATGCCGCAGATCCTGTTCGGCAGCGCCCGCTCCGATGTCCGCCTGACGCCGTATTTCCTTGCCGCGGCACTGCTGGGGATCGGATTGGCGCCGGGCGTGTCGGCGCTCTTCGCCCACGGCTTCGCCATCGTCGGCCTGGCCTTCCTGGTCGCCCGCCTGGGCGCCAACACCGCCAGCCTGTGGATCTACCATCAGGATTTCGCCGCCGAGTCACAGGCGCTGGACCACGTGCCGCGCGGCGCACGCCTCGTCGCATTCGTCGGCAACGACTGCATCCCGCACTGGGCCACAACGCGGCTCGACCATCTTCCGGGGCTGGCGGTGGTCCGGCGCGAGGCGTTCTCGAACGACCAGTGGACGGTGCCCGGAAGCCACCTCCTGCGCGTCAAGGCGCCATGGACCAACTATGTCGACCCGACCCACTTCGTCACCGAAGCCCAGTGCACCAACCGCCTGTGGCACACGCTGGACGAAGCGCTCACGGAACTGCCGCAACAGGATTTCGACCTCGTCTGGCTGGTCCGCCCCCCCGCCCACAACCCCGCCCTCGTCCAGGGCTGGACACCCCTCTGGCGCCGCGGCACCAGCGTCCTCTACGCGCTTCGCATCCCCTGAGCGCCCCTTCCCCTGCGGCGCCGAACATGGTCTGCTACCTCGTCCGCCGACCCACTCCCTGATGCGAGGAGACACAGAAAAATGTTCAGCCACATGACGGTCGGGAGCAACGACATCGCCCGATCAAAGGCATTCTACGATGCCCTGTTCGCCGCAATCGGCGGAAAGCCGAGCACCACCGATCCCAAGGGCCGCCTCTTTTACACCCACAACGGCGCCCTCTTCATCGTCACCAGCCCGATCGACGGCAAGCCCGCGACCCTCGGTAACGGCATGACGATCGGCTTCGCCACGGCCAGCCCCGCCATGACCGACGCTTGGCACAAGGCCGGCGTGGAGAATGGCGGCACCGCAATCGAGGACCCCCCGGGTGTGCGCGCCCTCGGCGCCATGTCCCTCTACCTCGCCTACCTGCGCGACCCCGACGGCAACAAGCTCTGCGCGCTGCACCGGATGCCGCAAGGCTGAGCAAGCAAGCGGTTCTTTTTTGAAAAAAAGAACCAAAAAACTTCACCCATTTGCCCGCATTAAATGCCAAGCAAATGGGTGAAAGTCTTTTTGCTTCTTTTTCTACAGAAAAAGACGATTCTTACTTCCTAACCATCTCCGCGATCTGCACCGCGTTCAGCGCCGCCCCCTTCAGCAACTGGTCACCCGCCACGAACAACGCCAGCGAGCGCCCGGAACTGTCCGAGAAATCCTCCCGGATCCGCCCCACCAGCACCTCGTCGCGCCCCGTCGCCTCGTTCGGCATCGGGAAATGGTTGCCCGCCACGTCGTCCACCACCGCCAGCCCCGGGAACCCCGCCAGCAATTCCCGCGCCGTCCCCGGCGTCATCGGCCGGTCGAACGTCACGTTCAGGGCGATCGCATGCGCCCGCAGCACCGGCACCCGCACGCAGGTTGCCGTCACCCGCAACTCCGGCTCGGCGAAGATCTTCCGCAACTCGCGGATGACCTTCGTCTCCTCGTCGTTGTAGCCGGTCGCGGGGTCGATCGCCGTGTTGTGGCTGAACAGGTTGAACGCATAGGGATGCGGAATCACGCTCGGCGCGAAATCCCGCCCGTCCAGATACGCCCGCGTCGAATCCACCAGCTCCTGCATCGCCGCCGCCCCCGCGCCCGACGCCGCCTGGTACGTCGTCGCCACCACGCGCCGGATCGGGTTCGCCCGATGCAGCGGCCACAGCGCCATCCCCGCGATGATCGCCGCACAGTTCGGGTTGGCGATGATCCCTGAATGCCCGGCCAGCGCTCCGCCATTGATCTCCGGCACCACCAGCGGCACCTCGGGCGCCATCCGGAACGCTGAGGAATTGTCGATCACCACCGCCCCCGCCGCCACCGCCGCCGGCGCGAACTGGCGAGACCGCTCCCCGCCCGCCGAGAACAGCGCCACGTCCACCCCGGCGAACGAAGCCGCGCTCAGCTCCGAAACTGCCACCTGCGCGCCACGGAACGCCATCGTCGTCCCTGCCGAACGCGCCGAAGCCAGCAGCCGCAGCTCACCCACCGGAAACCCGCGCGCCTCCAGCACAAGCAGTATCTCGGTGCCGACTGCGCCGGTCGCCCCGACCACAGCGATAGTCGGCGCACGTGCCTTCCCTGTGGCGTAGGGCAGGGCGTGTTGATCGATACGTTGCTGATCGTTCGGGCTCATGGTCGTTCTCCTCGTGATGCCGATGGAGGAGGGGGCCAAACATGAAAAAGGCCCCGTCCTGGTGGGCGGGGCCTGTGAAACGTCGCGGTCGGAAAGTTCAGCGCGCGCTCACCAGGGACACCCTGTCGGGGGTCTTTTTAGTCTTGCCGGTGGTGCGGATCATCGTCGTGAACATGTGAGGGCTCCTATCCCACCTTACCGTCGCCCGCAACCCGCCCCCCCCCCGGTGGCCCCTGGCGCCGCCCCGCCAGCATCATCATCGCCCCGAACCCGCCCGCCAGCAGCGTCACCACCACCAGCATCACCTGCAACCGCAACCCGATCGCCCCCGCCTCCGCCATCCGCCGCGCCCGCATCGCAACTCGCTCGCCCGCCAGCCGCGCATCGAACCCGTCGCCCGCCGGCAGAATCGCCGCCGCACTCTCGCCCAGCCGCACCCGCAGCGCCTCCAGCGCCGCCGTATCGCCCGCCCGTCCCGCCGCCAGCGCCTCGTCCAGCACCGCCTCGCGCGCCAGCGCCCGCTCCAGCGGCAACCGCCCGACATGCCCCGCCAGCATCCCGGTCAGCCCCACAACCGCAAATGCCATCGCCAGGAATCCCAGCCGCGCCGCACCCGGCCCGCCACCTGAATCCCGCCCATCGCCCTGCATTGTTCCGCCTTCCGAAGCTGCCCGAACCCCGGGCGACATCCCCCCGGGGGATATCCCCTTGGGCGACATGCTCTTGCGCGACATCGGCCCTCCATCCCCTTCCGTCAAGCAGCACCCCCGCCCGATCAATGCTTCGTTCACCGATGCCTGCCAGTCTGGTCCCATTCTGCACAGGTCCCCTCGCATGGCTTTCGCCGCGCTGCGCAACTGGCTCCTGCACGGCCGTCCGGGTCCGGGCGGGACGGATTTAGCCCCCGGGGACGACCTCCTGGAGTTGGACCACTCCCCGTTCTCCGGCGCCGCGCCGCCGCCGCGCAGCCCAATCTGGCCCGCGTCCCGCCTCGCCATCGAGGAGGAAATTTGGGGCACCGGCTTCCTCACCCCCGGCGGCGGGCCGGAGGTGCTGCGCTATGCCGCCCCGATCGGCCTCTCCGCCGCCGCCACCCTGCTCCTCCTCGGCGCCGGCACCGGTGGCCCGGCCCAAATACTCGCCACCGAACGCGGCATCTGGGTCGCCGCCCATGAGGCCGACCCAGACCTCGCCGCCATCGCCGCCCGCCGCATCCAGCGCGCCGGCGCCGCCCTGGCCAAGCGCGCCTTCGTCTCCCAATGGGACCGTCACGACCCCGACTTCCGCCCCCGCTCCGCCCACCACGCGCTGGCGATCGACGCCATCCGCGACGCCACCGCCGAGCCCGTCCTGGCCGCCATCGCCACCGCCCTGAAACCGCACGGCCAGATCGTCCTGGTCGAAACCGTCGCCCCCACCCCGCCCGATCCGGCCGACCCCGCCATCGCCGCCTGGTTCCGCCTGGAAGGTCGCGCCCCCCTCCTCCCGGCGCCCGACACCATCACCCGCGCCCTCACCCGCATCGGCTTCGACGTGCGCGTCACCGAGGACCTCTCCGCGCGCCACATGCGCCTGGCCGTCCACGGCTGGCGCCACTTCGTCCGCCAGATGGCCCGCGAACGTCCCGCCCACGACCGCGCCGCCGCCATTGTCACCGAGGCCGAACTCTGGACCCGCCGCATCCGCCTGATGCATTCCGGCCAGATCCGCCTGATGCGCTGGCACGCCATCGGCCCCGCCCACCCCGTCGCCTAGGTCGAACTTGACATCCGCCCCCCGCCCGATTACTCCCGCGCCTCCCGTTCCCCCAGCCCGTTTGGGCGCTGAAGGCCGCTCCCCATGAAAGTCCGCAACAGCCTGAAATCCGCCAAGGTGCGCGACAAGAACTGCCGCGTGGTGCGCCGCCATGGCCGGGTCTACGTCATCAACAAGAAGAACCCGCGCATGAAAGCCCGCCAGGGCTAGATCGCGCCGGCTTCGCCTGACCTGAAGCGCGCCCCGGGGTCCCCTCCGGGGCGCCTTCGTTGTTGCGCCACCCCGACGCAGGCCCCACATTCCGGGCGACCCAAGTTCCGCGCACCAACGCCGGAGGCCGCCATGCTCCCCCAACCCGCCCCGAACCAGGAAACCCTCGCCCGCCGCGACGAGATCGTCGAGGCCCTGCGCGCCCTCCTGCCCAATGAGGCGGTGATCGCCGAACCCCTCCGCCTCAAGCCCTACGAAACCGACGGCCTCTCCGCCTACCGCCAAGTCCCCCTCGCCGTCGTCCTGCCCGAAACCACCGCGCAGGTCGCCGCCATCATGGCCTACTGCCACGAACTCGGCGTCCGCGTCGTCCCCCGCGGCGCCGGCACCTCCCTCTCCGGCGGCGCCCTCCCAATGGCCGATTCGGTCGTCCTCGGCCTCATGCGCATGAACCGCATCCTCGACATCAACTACCCCGACCGCCTCGCCACCGTTCAGGCCGGCGTCACCAACATCGGCATCACTCAGGCGGTGGCGGCGCAGGGCTTCTTCTACGCCCCGGACCCCTCCAGCCAGCTCGCCTGCATGATCGGCGGCAACGTCAACATGAACTCCGGCGGTGCCCACTGCCTGCGCTATGGCGTCACTGCCAACAACCTCCTCGGCCTCAAGATCGTCACCGTCGAAGGCGAAATCCTGGACATCGGCGGCGCCCATCTCGACGCCGCCGGCTACGACTGGCTCGGCCTGCTCACCGGCAGCGAAGGCCAGCTCGCCATCGTCACCGAGGTCACCGTCCGCATCCTGCGCTCCCCCGAAGGCGCGCGCGCCATGCTCGCCGCCTTCCGCTCCAACGAGATCGCCGGCGCCTGCGTCGACAGCATCATCGCCAGCGGCATCATCCCCGTCGCGCTGGAATTCATGGACCGCCCCGCCATCCACGCCTGCGAGGCCTTCGCCAACGCCGGCTACCCGCTCGACGCCGAAGCCATGCTCATCATCGAAGTCGAAGGCAGCATCGCCGAACAGGATTTCCTGCTCGACCGCCTCAAGGCCATCTGCGCCCGCCACGACCCGATCAGCCTGAAGGTCTCCACCTCGGCCGAGGAATCCGCCGCCATCTGGAAAGGCCGCAAGGGCGCCTTCGGGGCCGTCGGCCGCATCTCGCCAGACTACCTGTGCATGGACGGCACCATCCCCACCAGCCAGCTCCCCCACGTCCTGCGCCGCATCGCCGAGATGTCCGCTGACTACAACCTCCAGGTCGCCAACATCTTCCACGCCGGCGACGGCAACCTCCACCCCCTGATCATGTTCGACGCCAACGATCCCGCCAGCTTCGCCAAGGCCGAAAAATTCGGCGCCGACATCCTCACCCTCTGCGTCGAGGTCGGCGGCTGCCTCACCGGCGAACACGGCGTCGGCGTCGAAAAACGCGACCTGATGCACGTCCAGTTCACCGAAACCGAGCTCGACCAGCAGCGCCGCATCAAATCCGCCTTCGACCCCGCCTGGCTCCTCAACGCCAACAAGGTTTTTCCCCTGAAAGGCCTCGCCGCCGCATGACCCCCACCGACGAACAGGGCGTCATCGAAACCATCCAGGCGGCCCACGACGCCAGCGAACCCCTCGCCGTCATCGGCCGGAACAGCAAGCAGGGCCTCCTCCGCCCGGTCCAGGCCGCCCGCACCCTCTCCACCGCCAACCTTGCCGGCATCACCCTCTACTCCCCCAGCGAACTCATCATCTCCGCCCGCGCCGGCACCACGCTCGCCGAACTCGAAGCCGCCCTCGCCGCCAAGGGCCAGCACCTCGTCGCCGAACCTCCGGATTTCACAGCCCTCTTCGGCCACGTCCAACCGCAAACCATCGCCGGCATCGTCGCGGCCAATCTCTCCGGCCCCCGCCGCATCGCCTGGGGCGCCATGCGCGACCACGTCATGGGCGTCCGCGCCATCAACGGCACGGGAGAAAAAATCCGCTCCGGCGGCCGAGTCCTGAAAAACGTCACCGGGCTGGACCTCTGCAAGCTCCTCACCGGCAGCCACGGCACGCTCGCCGTGCTCACCGAAATCACCCTCAAGGTCGCCCCCGCCCCCGAACAGCGCGCCACCCTTCTCCTGCGCAACCTCCCCCCGGAAAATTCCGTCGCCGCCCTCTCCGCCGCCCTCGGCTCCCCCTACGCCGTCTCCGCCGCCGCCTACCTCCCGGCCGCCCTCGCCGGCTTCATCCCCGGCATCGGCCCCGGCCCCGTCGCCCTCGTCCGCATCGAGGATTTCGCCCCCTCCGTCGCCTACCGCACCGACCGCCTCCGCGCCGACCTCGCCGACTACGCCCCCGCCGAAATCCTCGACGACACCCAGTCCCGCCTCGCCTGGGCCGCCATCCGCGACTGCGCCCCCTTCGCCGGCATGCAAGGCGCCCTCTGGCGCGTCTCCGTCCGCCCCTCCCGCGGCCCCGCCGTTGCCGCGGCCCTGGAACAAACCTTCGGCGCCGCCTGGTTCCTCGACTGGGGCGGCGGCCTCGTCTGGATCGCCGGCCCCGCCACCGCCGAAACCCACGAAGCCGTCGCCGCCACCGCCGCCCACCACGGCGGCACCCACACCCTCTTCCGCGCCCCCGAAACCCTCCGCGCCGCCGTCGCCGTCATCCCCCCCGAACCCAACCCCCTCGCCGCCATCACCCGCCGCGTCAAATCCGCCTTCGACCCCCGAGGCATCCTCAACCCAGGCCGCATGCGGGCAGGGGAGTAAGCAAGCATGTTCTTTTTTGAAAAAAAGAACCAAAAAACTTTCTCCCACTCGCAAGTTGTCAAGGGCCGTTGGGAACTTGTCGAGTGAACAAACACCTCATACTGGACGAGAATGGCTTCGGCCCACCCGTGCTAATGGGCACATCCGATTGGACAGCGATCCCAGATACTGCGGGCGTCTACGTCATCTTTGACAAGGACGAACCCATATATGTCGGTATGGCCGGACGGGATGGAAATGGCTCACTGAGGCGTCGGCTCCGTGATCACGCCAGCGGGCAAGTGGTGAATATGTTCGCTCAGTATCTGTTGTTTGACCGGCTTCTCGATCCCACGAACTTGCCTCGAAGTCCCCAGGACGCCGGTCAGCGTTGTCGCGCATACATCCGCAAACATTGCCTAGTGCGCGTGCTGCCGGCTGATGATGCGACGACGGCAAGAACCATTGAACTTCGACTGCGCGCAGAAATTGCTCCCGCGTTGAACGGACTTAGCAAGCGGATGCGCGAAGCCTCCAGCCTGGACCTCTCCTAATGCAAACCACCTTCACCCCCGAACAACTCCGCGACCCCGACACCGCGGAATCCAACAAACAGCTCCGCACCTGCGTCCATTGCGGCTTCTGCACCGCCACCTGCCCCACCTTCGTCCTCCTCGGCGACGAGCTCGACAGCCCCCGCGGCCGCATCTACCTCATCAAGGACATGCTGGAATCCGCCCGTCCCGCCACCGAGGAAGTCGTCCGCCACGTCGACCGCTGCCTCTCCTGCCTCTCCTGCATGACCACCTGCCCCAGCGGCGTGAACTACATGCACCTCGTAGACCACGCCCGCCACTACATTGAAAACACATACAAACGCCCCCGCGCCGAACGCTGGCTCCGCGCCGCCCTTTCCCACATCCTGCCCTACCCAAACCGCATGCGCGCCGCCCTCATGGCCGCCAGCCTCGCCCGCCCCTTCGCGCGCCTCATCCCCGGCCAGTCCATGACCGCAAAACGCCTGCGCGCCATGCTGGCCCTCACCCCCCGCACCATCCCCGGCCGCAGCCATCTCGAAGGCACCCGGACCCACGCGGCCGATATCCCCCGCAAAGCCCGTGTCGCCCTCCTCGCCGGTTGCGCCCAACAGGTGCTCGACCCCGCCATCAACGACGCCACCATCCGCCTCCTCACCCGCACCGGCACCGAAGTCGTCGTCGCCAAAGGGGCAGGGTGCTGCGGCGCCCTCACCCACCACATGGGCCACCACGACGCCGCCATGGCTAGTGCGAGCGCCAACATCGAAGCCTGGTCTCGCGAAGCCGACACCAACGGCCTCGACGCCATCCTCATCAACACTTCCGGCTGCGGCACCACGGTCAAGGACTACGGCCACATGTTCCGCACCAGCCCCCTCGCCGAAAAAGCCCAAAAAATCAGTGCCCTCGCCATGGACATCACCGAATACCTGGCCAAATCCGCCTACACCCCCACGCGCCCCGCCCCCAACCTCACCGTCGCCTACCACAGCGCCTGCAGCCTCCAGCACGGCCAGAAGATCACCGCCCAACCCAAGGATCTCCTGCGAAAAGCCGGCTTCAAGGTCGTCGAACCCGCCGAACCCCACCTCTGCTGCGGCAGCGCCGGCACCTACAACATCCTCCAGCCCGACATCAGCGCCCGCCTGCGCGCCCGCAAGCTCGGAAACCTCCACGCCACCAGGCCCGACCTTATCGCCGCCGGCAACATCGGCTGCATCACCCAGCTCCAGGGCGACGCCATCCCCCTCGTCCACACCATCCAACTGCTCGACTGGATGGCCGGCGGCCCCATTCCTCCCGCTTTGAACCAGCACGTCCTGGAACCCAAGGTGGGGTAGGGTGCTCACCCACCTCGGCTCCATCACGCTCGCCCCCGTCACCAAAACCAACTGGCGCGCCGCCATGGCGCTCCGCGTCGCCCCCGCCCAACTCCCCTACGTCGCCGACCACCAGCCCGTCGCCGCCATCGCCCTCGCCAAAGCCCATGTCGGCGCCATGGACCACGTCTGGTCCCCCCTGCTGATCCTGAACGTCGCAACCCCGGTCGGCTTCCTCGCCCTCACCCACCCGGAATCCAACCCCACCCAGGCCTGGCTTTTCCACTTCTTCATCGACCGCAGCCACCAGCGCCAGGGCCACGCCCGCGCCGCCATGGCCACCCTCCTCGCCCACCTGCGCACCCGCACACCCCCGGCCACACGCCTGGACCTGCTGGTGAACCCCGCCAACGCCCCCGCCCAGGCGCTCTACCGCGCCGCCGGCCTCGCCCCCACCGGCCGCCGCATCGACGGCGACCTCCACATGACTCGCCCCCTCCCCTGACCGGAATGGGGCAGGTCTCCCCGCCGCCTACTTCAGCGCCATCACCACCGGCCCCGACGCCGCATCGGTCACCCCCACCCCCCCGCCCAGGTCCTCAAGCGCGTCGCGGAACGAATTGAGCGTCGCGATCATGTTCGGCCGCGCCTCTACGATCGCCTCCACCCCCGTCCACTCCGCGATCAGCGCATAGGTCTGCTCGCCCGTCCTGATGATGCTCGCCCGCACCAGGCCCGGCCATTCGCGATGGACGTTCCGGTGCGCATCGAGAAACGCCTGCTCGTGCCCGGGCTTCACCCGGAACTTGACGGTATTGAAGGCGGTCATGGCTCGCTGCGTCCTTCCTCGGGTTGCACTGCCGCGCCGTCCGCCCGCACCCGGCGCGGACCGCCCGACAGCCTAGGCGCCTCCCCAAGCCGCCAGCAATCTTTTCGCAACATTCCACGATCCAACAAGCGGCCGCTCCTCCCGGCCACTCCCGGCCTGCTGCGCGTTGTCGGCGCCGACGATCACCTTGTCTCGCCCCGCACAAGGCAAAGCCAAGGGCGCCGCCGTCGCGGCGCGAAGCCGCGCCACGGAGCACCCGCCAGGGCGCCGAGCCCCCTGGACCCTCAATACGAAATCAAACCGTCGTAGGTCGTGTGTGGACGGCCCCCCCGTTTCAAGGCGTCCTGGCGGAAGAAATCTGATCCTGGTGCGAGAGCGCTCGTGTGTCCGGCCTGTTTGTGCGGCACGCGACCGCTG
>JANPIH010000142.1:0-44489 GCA_031424895.1 Rhodospirillales bacterium | reverse complement strand
TCCCCCGCCCCCAACCCCCCTTCGCCTGGCTGCACCTCCCCTCGCCCTCGGTGCAAAAAACACCCACCCCAGCCTGATCGCCCACGCACGCCCTAAATATTGCGATAACGTAACAAAATACCCGGACAAGCAAAAGGGGGCACCCGCCCCCCCTCGCCCAGTCCTGAAAATTCGGCGTCAGTTCTTCGTCTTGTCCACCAGCTTGTTCTTGGCGATCCACGGCATCATCGCCCGCAAATCCTCGCCCACCTTCTCGATCGGATGCTCGGCCGCCCGGCGGCGCATCGCGCGGAAATTCGCCTGGTTCACCTTGTTCTCCAGCATCCAGTCCCGCGCGAACCGCCCGCTCTGGATATCCGCCAGCACCCGCCGCATCTCCGCCCGCGTCTCGTCGGTGATGATGCGCGGCCCGGTCACATACTCGCCGTACTCCGCGGTGTTGGAGATCGAGTAGTTCATGTTCGCGATGCCGCCCTCGTAGATCAGGTCCACGATCAGCTTCACCTCATGCAGGCACTCGAAATACGCCATCTCCGGCGCATACCCCGCCTCCACCAGCGTCTCGTATCCGGCGCGGATCAGCTCAACCAGCCCGCCGCACAGCACCACCTGCTCGCCGAACAGATCGGTCTCGCACTCTTCCTTGAACGTCGTCTCGATAATCCCGGCCCGCCCGCCGCCAATGGCCGAGGCATACGAAAGCCCCACATCCATCGCCGTGCCCGACGGGTTCTGCGAAATCGCGATCAAACACGGCACCCCGCCGCCGCGCTGGTATTCGCTGCGCACCGTATGCCCCGGCCCCTTCGGCGCGATCATCAACACGTCGATGTCGGGCCTGGGGTCCAGCAGGTTGAAATGCACATTCAGCCCATGCGCGAACGCCATCGCCGTGCCCGGCCGCATGTTGGCATGCAGGCTATCGCGATACAGGTCGCCCTGGCCCTCGTCCGGCGTCAACACCATCACCATGTCGGCCCACTTGGCCGCGTCGGCCGGGTTCATCACCTTCAGCCCCGCCGCCTCGGCCTTCGCCACGCCCGCCGAACCCGGCCGAAGTGCCACCACCAGCTGCGTGCAGCCGCTGTCCTTGAGGTTGTTGGCATGGGCATGCCCCTGGCTGCCATAGCCGACGATCGCGACCTTCTTTGCTTTGATCAGGTTCACGTCGGCGTCGCGGTCGTAATACACGCGCATATGCGCTGTCTCCTTATGGAAAGCGTTGAAGCGTTCAGAGCGATGCGGAGAAAGAAAGACGTTCTTTTTTGAAAAAAGAACCAAAAAACTTCCATCCATTGGCACCCGCGTCAGACAGTCAGGCGAGGCCCAATTGAACAAAAAGTCTTTTTGCTTCTTTTTCTTCAGAAAAAGAAGATTCTTCCTACCTTCCTCCTCGTTCTGCATGTCCCAGCCTAGATCGTCGCAGTACCGCGCGCGATGGCGGCCACCCCGGTGCGGGAAACCTCCGCCAGCCCCAGCCCGCGCATCAGTTCGATGAAGGCATCCAGCTTCTCGGTATTGCCGGTCATCTCGAACACGAAGCTCTCCAGCGTCGCATCGATCACCCGCGCCCGGAACGAGTCGGCCAGCCGCAACGCCTCCACCCGGTCGGCCCCCTTGCACACCACCTTGATCAGCGCCAGTTCGCGCGCCACATGCGGCCCGCCGCGCGACAGGTCGGCGATGCGGTACACCTGCACCAGCCGGTCAAGCTGCGCCTTGATTTGCTCGATCACCATATCGGTCCCGGAGGTCACGATGTTGATCCGGCTGTGGTTGCGCGCGGGATCGACCGCCGCCACCGTCAGGCTGTCGATGTTATAGCCGCGGCCGGTGAACAGCCCGATCACCCGCGCCAAAATGCCGGCCTCGTTCTCCACCAGCACGGAAATGATCGCGCTGCGCTGTTCCAGTTGGGACATCGATTCTTCTGCTTCTGTCGGAGGAAAATTGTGTCGCCGGCCGTGGTCAGACCAGCGCCAGCCCCTCGTCGGTCAACGCCCTCGCTCCACCCATCTGCAACGACGTGCCATGCTCCGGCCCCAGGATCATCTCGTTGTGCGGCGCACCCGAGGGGATCATCGGGAAGCAGTTCTCCTTCTCGTCCACGCAGATGTCGGCAATCACCGGACTGTCGGTCTCGATCATCCGCCGGATAACGTCGTCCAGCTCATCAACGCTCTTGGCGCGGAGCCCGACTCCGTGGAAACTCTCCGCCAGCTTGACGAAATCCGGCAGTGCGGCGGTGTAGCTCTCCGAATACCGCCCGCCATGCAGCAATTCCTGCCATTGCCGAACCATGCCCATGTACTGGTTGTTCAGGATGAACACCTTCACCGGCAGCCGATACTGCGCCAGCGTCGACATCTCCTGGATGTTCATCAGGATGCTGGCCTCGCCGGCGATATCGATGCACAGCGCATCCGGATAGGCCACCTGCACGCCCATCGCCGCCGGCAGCCCGTAGCCCATGGTCCCCAGCCCGCCGGAGGTCATCCAGCGGTTCGGCGCGTCGAAGCCGAAATACTGCGCCGCCCACATCTGGTGCTGCCCGACCTCGGTGGAGATGAAGGTCTCGCGGCCGGACTTCGCCTTCAGCTCGCGGGTGATGTCATACAGCCGCTGCACCGCATACTGCGGCTTGATGACGGCGCCCTTGGTCATGTCCTGGCGAAAGCGCAGGCAATCGATGCCGCGCCATTCGTCGATCTGCTTCCACCACGCCGCGATCGCCGGCCGGTCAACCTCGGTCGGCTCGGCGTCCCACGCCGCCAGGATCGCCCGGATCGCCTTGCCGGCATCGCCAACCACCGGGATCTCCACCGGCACGTTCTTGTTGATGCTGGAGCTATCGATATCGATGTGGATCTTGCGCGACCCCGGCGAGAACGCGTTCAGCCGCCCCGTCACCCGGTCATCGAACCGCGCGCCGATGTTCAGCATCACGTCGCAGCCATGCATCACCAGATTGGCCTCGTACGTCCCGTGCATCCCCAGCATGCCCAGGAACAGCGGATCGCCGGCCGGATAGGCGCCAAGGCCCATCAGCGTCGAGGTGCAGGGAAACCCGGTCTTGCGCACCAGTTCGCGCAGCGCCGTGCTGGCGTCCGGCCCGGCATTGATCACGCCGCCGCCGGTATAGATCACCGGCCGCTTGGCGGACTTCAGCAACGCCACCGCCTTGGCAATCTGCCCGGCATCCGGCTCGGTCGTCGGGCGATAGCTGCGATGCGGCGTCTCGGGCGCTGCAACATAGGGCGCCTGGCCGATAAGGATGTCCTTCGGCAGGTCGATCACCACCGGCCCGGGCCGGCCGGAGCGCGCCACATAGAACGCCTCGTGCACCACGCGCGCGAGGTCCTCGCCGCGCTTGACCAGATAGTTGTGCTTGGTGGCCGGGCGGGTGATGCCCGTCGTGTCGGCCTCCTGGAAGGCGTCGTTGCCGATCAGATGCGTCGGCACCTGCCCGGTCAGGCAAACCAGCGGCACGCTGTCCATCAGCGCGTCGAGCAGCCCGGTGATGGCGTTGGTCGCCCCCGGCCCGGACGTCACCAGCACGCAGCCGACCTTGCCGGTGGACCGCGCGTAGCCCTCCGCGGCATGCACCGCGGCCTGCTCGTGGCGGACCAGGATGTGGCGAATCGCATTCTGGTTGAAGATCGTGTCGTAGATCGGCAATACCGCCCCGCCGGGATAGCCGAAGATAATCTCTACGCCCTGCTCCTTGAGGGCGCGGAGAAGGATTTCTGCCCCGGCTGCCGTGTCCGGGGTGGCGTCGGCGGATGCGTTTTGGCTCATGGGGCCGATCCATAGGCGCGGCGGTGCATCCCCGTCAAGCGCCGTCGCGAATAAAGCGGAAGATTTTTGCCCTTTCGCTTTCCGAAAATTGCTCCAAATCGTTGATTCGCGCATGTATCACCTGCGTGCGTGCGGGGTCGGCCATGCGTCTGTGGCGGAACCAGGTCGCCTGGCGCTTGGTGTATTGCCCGGTCGCCAGCGCCGCCCGCCGCGCCGCCTCGTCCAGCGCGATCTCGCCGCGCAGATGCGCCGCCAATTCCGGCACCCCATGCGCCCGCATCGCCGGCAACGCAGGGTCGAGCTCAAGCGCCAGCAACGCCCGCACCTCCGCCAGCGCGCCGGCCGCCAACATCGCCGCGAACCGCCCGCCGATCGCCGCCCGCAGCGCCTCGCGCGGTGGATCAAGCAGGATCGCCGAGAACCGCCACGCCGCCGCCTCGCCCTTTTCGCCCTGCCAGGCCACCAGCCCGCGTCCGGTGCCGCGCCACACCTCCCAGGCGCGCGCCACACGCTGGCTGTCGCTCGGCCGCAGCCGTGCCGCCGTTGCCGGGTCGACCTTGGCCAGCGAGGCATGCAGCGCCACCGGCCCCTGCTCGGCCAGCAGCCACCGCGCCTCCGCCCGCGCCGCCTCCCCGCACTCCGGAATCGCCGCAATCCCGTCCACGACGGCGGAGAAATACATCCCCGTCCCGCCGCACAGGATCGGCAACCGCCCCGCCGCCCGCGCCCCCTCCATCGCCGCCAGCGCCGCCGCCCGCCACCACGCGGCATTGCCTGCCTCGGCGGCCGGCCGCACGCCATACAGCGCATGCGGCGCCCGCCTTTCCTCCTCGGCCGTCGGCCGCGCGGTGACGATGCGCAACTCGCGATAGACCTGCATGGAATCGGCGTTGATCACCACGCCGTCCAACCGTTCAGCCAGCGCGAGCGCCAGCGCCGACTTGCCCGAGCAGGTCGGGCCCGCGACGATCAAGGCGTGGGGCAGGGCATGCGGCAACTCGCTCATCCCGGGGGATTGCCCGCCGCGTCGCGCGGTTCCATACCGCCTGCATGACCCATGTGCTTACCCTCGTCGTGGATCGCGACGCCACGACCCTGTCCGCCGCCATCATCGCCCGGGTGCGCGATGCAATCCAGGGCGGCCCGCCCGAAATCCTCTCCCCCGGCGAGGCCGCCGACATCCCCTGCCGCGAGGCGCCGGACATCACGGTGGTGAACGCGGCGATCGGCCGCGCCCCGGTCGACGCCATTCCGGTTCGCGCCCGCGGCCGCCGCAAAGGCCTGCTGATCGCCGACATGGACAGCACCATCGTCACCAGCGAAACGCTGGACGAGATCGCTGCCTATGCCGGCCTCAGGGACCAGATCGCCGCGATCACAGCACGCAGCATGAACGGCGAGATCGACTTCGCCACCGCGCTGCGCGAGCGCGTGGCGATGCTGAAGGGCCTCGGGCTCGACGCGCTGGAGAAAACCTGGGCCAACACCCGCCTCACCCCCGGTGCCCGCGAACTGGTCGCCACGATGAAGGCGCACAATGCCACCACCGCCCTGGTCTCTGGCGGCTTCACCTGGTTCACCGGGCGGGTGGCCGCCCTGGTCGGCTTCGACACCCACCGCGCCAACGTACTGGAACACGACGAGACATCCCTGTCCGGCACGGTGGCGGAGCCGATCCTGGACGCCAACGCCAAGCTCACCGCGCTGAACGAACTCGCCGCCGCGCGCGGGCTGAAACTCGCCGCCACGCTGGCGGTGGGCGACGGCGCCAACGACCTCGCCATGCTGGGCGCAGCCGGCCTCGGCATCGCCTACCGCGCCAAGCCGATCGTGGCCGCACAGGCGCGCGCGCAGGTGCGGCATGCCAATCTGCGGGCGCTGCTGTTTGCGCAGGGGTATCGGCTGAAGGATATCAAGGAATAGCAAGCATGTTCTTTTTTAAAAAAAAGAACCAAAAAACTTTTCACCCAATGGCAACGAGATAAACTGGTTGCAATGAATGAAAAGTCTTTTTGCTTCTTTTTCTTCAGAAAAAGAAGATTCTTTCTTCAACTTTCTTCCACGAACGCCTGCTCCCGCGTCCTCCGCACTGCCGGCAGGATGACCACCAGAAGCAGCAGTGCCGACAGCACCAGGAAGGTCAGGCTCAGCGGGCTGGTGACGAACACCGTCGCATCGCCGCGCGACAGCAGCATCGCGCGTCGCAGGTAGGTTTCCATCATCGGCCCCAGGATGAACCCCAGCAGCATCGGCGCCGCCTCGCAGTCCAGCTTGTGGAACAGGTAGCCGACCAGGCCGAACACCGCGATCAGCAGCACCTCCTGCGCGGAGTTGTTCAGCGAGTACACCCCGATGCAGCAGAAGAACAGGATGGCGATCGACAGCAGCCGATAGGGCACCATGAGCATCTTCACCCAGATGCCCACCAGCGGCAGGTTGAACACCACCAGCATCAGGTTGCCCAGCCACATGCTGGCGATCATGCCCCAGAACAGGCCGGGCTTCTCGGTCATCACCTGCGGTCCGGGGATGATGCCGTGAATCATCATCCCGCCCACCATCATCGCCATCACCGCGTTGCTGGGGATGCCGAGCGTCAGCATGGGGATGAAGCTGGTCTGGGCGGCGGCGTTGTTGGCACTCTCTGGCGCGGCCACGCCCTCGATCATGCCGGTGCCGAACTTCTCCGGCGTCTTGGAGATGCGCTTCTCCAGCGTGTAGGCCGCGAAGCTGGCCAGCACCGCGCCGCCGCCGGGCAGGATTCCCAGCAGGCTGCCCAGCCCGGTGCCGCGCACCATGGCGCCGAAGGACCGCCGTAGGTCCTCGCGCGAGGGCATCAGTGTGCCGATATTGCTGCTGAGCAGCTCGCGCCGCTGCTTGTTGGTCAGGTTCGCCATGATCTCGTTCAGGCCGAACACGCCCATGGCGATGGGCACGAAGTTGATCCCGTCGAACAGGATATCGACGCCGAAGGTGAAGCGCAGCGCGCCGGACTGCACGTCGGTGCCGACGATGCCGAGCAGCAGGCCCAGCAGGATCATGCCGAGCGCCTTGATCACCGAGCCGTGCGCCATCACCACCGCGGTCACCAGCCCAAGCACCATCAGCGAGCAGTAGTCCGCCGGGCCGAACTGCAGGGCGAGGCGGGTCAGCGGCGGGGCGGCGACCGCGATCAGCACGGTGGCGACCGTGCCGGCAAAGAAGCTGCCAATCGCCGCGATCGCCAACGCCTGGCCGGGCCGCCCCTGGCGCGCCATCTGATAGCCATCGAGGCAGGTGACGACGGAGGAGGATTCGCCCGGCAGGTTCACCAGGATCGCTGTGGTCGAGCCGCCGTACTGCGCGCCGTAATAGATGCCGGCGAGCATGATCAGCGCGCCCTCGGCCGGCAGGTAGTAGGTCACCGGCAGCAGCAGCGCCATGGTGGCGACCGGGCCGACGCCGGGCAGCACGCCGATCGCCGTGCCGACGACAACGCCGACCAGGCACCAGAACAGGTTCTCCAGCGTCAGCGCGACCGAGAAGCCGAGGGCGAGGTTGCTGCCGAGGTCGCTCAGTTCCATGGCAACACCTTGATCGGCATGCCAAGGCCCCAGATGAACACGACGATCGCCATCGCGATCATCCCGGGAAAGAAGATCGCCAGTTCACGCCGGCGATGGTCCTCGCCGGCCAGCGCCCCCAGGGTCATCACCACCAGCATGGTCACGACCAGCCCGGCCGGCTCGATCAGCAGCGCGAAGGCCACTGCGGCCAGCGTGATCAGCAGCACCGGGCGCCAGGCCCAGCCGGTCAGCCGCTTTCCGTCGGTCAGAAGGCCGCGCACGAAGACGATGGCGCCGACGCCCACCAGCCCCCAGCCGAGCAGCCAGGGAAACACCCCGCTGCCCAGCCGCACCGGTGTGCCCATGGGATAGCTGCGCCCGACCCACAGCGCACCCGCGCCGACGGCCGCGAACATCACCCCGCATAGAAGATCCTGCCCGCTGCGCAAGCCCGGCTTGCCGTTCATGCCTTTGTCTCCTCGCCGTCCATTTCGCCCCCGGGCCGCCCCCGGGCGAATTGCACAGACTGTAGCGGCGGCGTGTTTGCCCCCCGCGCCACGGCCTGTCCAGCAGATGCTTGCGGGCGCGGCCGGAACGCGGCATGAGGGCGGCGGCATGCGGCCCGGCCCGAACCGGGACGCCACAGGGAGACCAACCATCATGACCACGACGACGCGGCGCGGTGTAATCGGCGCGATGCTGGCGGCCCCCGCCATCCTGACATCCGCCACCCTGACCCCCGGCGCGCGGGCACAAGGCGCGTGGCCGAACAAGCCGGTGAAGCTGATCCTGCCCTATGCCCCCGGCGGCGCGACAGACATCATCGGCCGGCCCTGGGCCGACAAGCTGGGCCAGGCGTTCGGCCAGCCCTTCGTGATCGACAACCGCGGCGGCGCGGCCGGCGGCATCGGCACCGAGGCGGTCGCGAAGTCCGCCCCCGACGGCTACACCTTCCTGCTCACCCCGGCCGGGCCAGTGACGGTGTTGCCGCACCTGCGCCGCGTGGCCTATGCGGTGCCGAAGGACCTGGTGCCGGTCGGCCGCGTGGGCGACCTGATATGCGGCTTCACCATCCGCCCGGAGCTGGGCATCAACACGATTGCCGATCTGGTTGCCCATGCGAAGAAGAACCCGGGCAAGCTCGCGTTCGGGTCAGCCGGCGCCGGAAGCTCCACGCACATGCGCATCGAGGCGCTGAAGGCCGCGGCTGACATCGACATCCTGCACGTGCCGTATCGCGGCAGCGCCGACGCGCTGAACGACCTGCTGGCCGGCAACGTGCAGATGATGAACGAGATCAACGTGATCCCGCACATCAAGGCCGGCAAGCTGAAGCTGCTGGCGGTGAGCAACCCGACCCGCCACCCCGACTTCCCCGACGTGCCGACCCTGACCGAGGCAGGCTTCCCCAACATCGACGTGCCGATCTGGTATGCCATATGGGCGCCGACCGGCACGCCGCGCGAGGTCATCGCCGCGTTCAACGGCCGCATCCGCAAGATCGCGGCGACCCCTGACATGGTGCAGCGCATGCGTGCCATCAACGTGGTCGTGCCGTACGAGACGCCGGAGCAGATGCAGGCCTATTTCGAGCGCGACTTCGCCGCCAACGGCCAGCTGATCCGCGACAAGAAGATCACGCTGGAGGGGTAGCGGCCTTGCCGAGCCTGGGCTGACGTGCGGGCAACCCTTTCTGGGGTTGCGCCGCCGGCCCGGGCTGCGTATCGAACATCCGTGTCCCAGCTCCGGATCACGCGATGAGCCTGCGAAACCGCCGAGTCCGCGAGCGCCGGCAGCGTGTGTTGCTGGCGATCGCCCATACCGCCAAGTGGGTGCTTGTGCTCGGCGCGCTCGGCGGCGTGGGGCTGTACGCCTACCGCACCGGCAGCGAACTGGCGCTTTCGGAGGTCGTGACACTCACCCAGGAACGCGACGCGGCGCGCGAAGAGGCCCAGGCGCGCCAGGATGAGGCGGTGCAGTCGCGTGCGGCGGAGGCACAGGCGCGCGATCAGGCCGAGGCGCTGCTCCAGCGCATCGCGGCCGAGGTGCCGACCGGGCAGCTTGCGACCCTGCTTGCGGCGGCCCGCGCCCGGCTGGAGGGCGGGCTGGCCGAGCCGCTGCTGGCCGATGCCATCCGCACCGCCGCGCCGCCGCGCATTTGCGACGGGGCGCCGATCATCCGCCGGTTCCGCATCACCGCCGCCGACCGCCCGGCGCCGGATGACGGGGCCACGTTCTTCGAGGGGCTGGTGCGGGTGCATGCGGCCGCACCAGCGGGGTTCGATGCCCTCTCGCGCACCATGGTGGTGATCTTTTCCGGCCAGGGGCTAGCGGCGCCAGTGACGGTGACCGGGGCGCCGGCCGCGCAGAACTTCCGCATCGGTCACCACGAGGCAACTGTCACGGTAACGGTGAGCCCGATTCCGGGATTCGCCGCTGCCAGCGTGCCGACGTGCAGGCCGGATTGAGCGGTAGGGAGCGTTGATCGGGGCCAACACGGGGCGGGTGGCGGTGTATGGCGATTTTCGCTATTGGGTGCTTGGTGGGCGCCGGGTTAGCACAGTGGTAGTGCAGCGGTTTTGTAAACCGAAGGTCGCGGGTTCGAATCCTGCACCCGGCACCACGCCCACCACCACGCCCACCACCACGCCCACCCTGGCCGATGTGTTTGAACGGCGGTTCGCGGGGCAGGGATACGAAGGCGAGGTATCATGGCTGATGGCCTGGGCGGTCAGGGCGTGCATCCTGCGCGATCCGCGCCACGGGGACGTGCGGATCACGTCGCAGGGGACGCTGGCGCAGCGCGATTTCGGCGCCTGAGCGATGGCGCTGGTGACCGACCAGCAGGTGGCGGTTGCGCGCCGGACCAATCCGGACCTGCTGGAGGTGCACCCCTATCGCGTGGCCGAGGTGGTGGCCTCGTTCCGCGGGGTGCTGGAGCCGGAGGGCTGCTGAACTAGGTCGCGCGACGCCACTGGACCAGGGTGTAGGGCGGGTCGGCCTCGTTGTGGGGTTCGAAGACGGCTTCCACCTGGGTGCCGAGCTCGACTGGCTGGGAGGGGTCGCCGAGGAGGTTGCCGAGCATGCGGACGTTTATGCCTTCAAGTTCGACGAGGACAATGACGTAGGGGCCGTGCCCTGTCAGGGCCGGGTGGACGGGGTGGTGCGGCTTTTCGTAGCTGTAGATGCGGCCGCGGCCAGGGACTTCGACCCAGTCGAGGTCGAAAGCGTGGCAGCGATGGCAGATCCATTCCGGGCCCCATTGGTAAGCGCCGCAACCACGGCATTTCTGGATCATCAGCTTTCGCTGGCGGGTGCCATCCCAGAAGGGTTGGGAGAGGCCATCGGGCGCGCTGCTGGGGGCGGGGAGGCCTGCGGGCAGGTAGGTCGTGCTCATAGCGAGGCCTCCGAACCCAGGATGAGGGAGCTGACGGGGGTCACCATGGGGCCGCCGATGACGATGGCGGTGTCGCGCTTCGCCGACTGGTTGATGGCGGTGCCGCGGATCTGGCGGACGGCCTCGATGACCAGTTCCAGGCCGTGCATGTAGCATTCGGCGAGATTGCCGCCGGAGGTGTTGAGCGGCATTTTTCCCGAGGGGGCCTTGAGGTTCTCGGGGGTGAGGACTTCGTTGGCCTCTTCGGCTTTCACAAGGCCGTGCTCGACGAGGCTCATGAGCACGCCGCCGGTGAAGTTTTCGTAGCACTGGACGATGTCGATCTCGGCGGGGCTCAGCTTCGCCATGTCGTACATGCGTGGGGCGAGGGACTTGAAGTGGCTGCCGGGGTAGTCCGGCATGTTGTGGACGGGGGCGGCGCTGCGGTGGTCGCCGCCCTGGCCGCAGGCGAGGAGGTAGGCCGGGGTGTTGCGGAAATCCTTGGCCTGGTCGGCGGGGACGACGATGACGGCGGCGGCGGCGTCGTTCTCCTGGCAGCAATCGTAGAGGTGGAAATGCGGCTCGATGATCCAGCGCGAGGCGTCGTACATCGCCTCGTCCAGCGGGCGGCCGCGCATCACCGCGTTGGGGTTGGATTGGGCGTGGTGGTAGCAGGCGAGCGAGATGGCGCGGAGTGCTGTGTCGTTGATGCCGTGGGTCGCCATGAAGCGGGTGACCTTCATGGCGAACATCTGGGCCGGAGACATCAGGCCGTAGGGGGCGGTGAAGGCGGCGTCGCCGCCGACGCTGGCGGCCGGCGCCCCGCGGCCGTAGCGGGAGTATTGGCCCTGGGCGAGGGAGCGGAAGGCGACGACGCAATCGGCCATGCCGGTGACGATGGCCGCACCCGCATTGCCGACCGCGCCGCAGACGCCGCCGCCGCCGCCGCCCCAGAACATGTTGGAGAAGCGAAGCGTCTTGATGCCGAGGGCCGCGGCGAGGCGGGGGCCGTCGCTGCGGTCGCCGCCGTAGCTGGCGAAGCCGTCGATGTCGTGCGGGCTGATGCCGGCATCCTCGCAGGCGCGGACGATGGCCTGCAGCGCGAGCTTGAACTCGCTGTCGGGCGACTTGCCGTGGCGGTAGTAGGTGGTCTCCCCGATGCCGGCGATCGCGACCTTGCCGCGTAGGGTCCTCTCGGCCATGCCGCTTCCATCCCCTTTGTTGCGTGGGAGCGTAAGGGGATCGGGTGAGAGTGGCAATCGGGGGGGCAGGGAAGGAAGGGTCTTCTTTTTCTGAAGAAAAAGAAGCAAAAAGACTTTCTATTCGTTTTCACTTAGTCTGGATGATGACATGCGGAGCAAATGGATAGAAGTTTTTTGGTTCTTTTCTCAAAAAAGAACATGCTTTCTTATTTCGATAGGAGGTATGTTGTTTATTACTATAACGAAACAAAATAGCCGTGCGTTGGCGACGCCGCCCGGGGCCTTGAAAGACGCCATGGGGGGTCTGGAGGTTTGACGAGGCGGGGCGGCGCGAGGGGGTGGGGGTTGGGTGTGGCGCGGGGATGATGGCCCGGGATGAGGGCGTGAGGGCGCGCGCGTGCGGTGGTCGTGTCGGACAGATGGGGGGCGTGGCGCTTGCGGCGCGGGTGCCGGACACGGATGCGGGGCGTCGGGATATGGGGGGTGCGGGCGCGGGAGGGCGTGGCGCGGGGTTGGGGCAGGGGGAGTTGGCCGGCGGCCCAGAGGTCGACCATGTGCGCGAGGCGGGAGACGAGCCTGGCGAGGGCGGCGAGGATCAGGGCGTGCAGGGCGGCGATGAGGCTGGCCTCGGCGGCGGCCGCGACGGCATTCGCGCGCAGTTCCGCTGCGAGAGCTTCGACGTGCCGGGACAGGGGCGGGGGGGGATTTGCTAACACAACGTGCTTATATCTAACTTCACCGGAGAATGCAACAGAAAAGCGAGGGTGCGGCGGAAAAATTTCTTCTGCGTGGGACGGGGCCGGGCGGCAGGTGCCGCGGCGGGTTCACAACCCGGCCAGGGGGGCCTAGCTTCTCGGTCGATATCCCAACGGAGGAACGAACGTGGCAGGAATCGTCGAAGGCAAGGTGGTCGTGGTGACCGGCGCGGGCGGGGGCATCGGGCGCGAGATCGCGATCATGATGGCCGGCGAGGGCGCGAAGGTGATCATCAACGACATCGGCGTCTCCGTTACTGGTGATGGCGGTTCCTCCACGCCGGCGGAGCAGACCCGCGCGATCATCAACCAGCGCGGCGGCGAGTCGGTGATCAACACCGAGAGCGTTTCGACCTGGAACTCGGCGCGGCGCATCGTGCAATGCGCGCTGGACACCTATGGCCGCATCGACGGGGTGGTGAACAACGCCGGCATCCTGCGCGACGTGATCTTCCACAAGATGACCGAGGATGACTGGAACTCGGTGATCAACGTGCATCTTTCGGGCGCGTTCTATGTTTCGCGCGCGGCGGCCGAGCATTACCGCAAGCAGGAGAGCGGGACGTTCGTGCACATGTCGTCGACCTCCGGGCTGATCGGCAATTTCGGCCAGGCGAACTACTCGGCGGCGAAACTGGGGATCACGGCGCTGTCGAAATCCATCGCGCTGGACATGATGCGCTACAACGTGCGCAGCAACTGCATCGCGCCGTTCGCGTGGAGCCGTATGACCGGGTCGATCCCGGTGAACTCGCCGGAGCAGCAGGCGCGGATGGCCAAGATCCAGCAGATGACGCCGGACAAGAACGCGCCGATGGCGGTGTTCCTGACCAGCGACCGGAGCGTTGGCACGTCGGGCCAAATCTTTGCCACGCGGCACAACGAAGTGTTCCTGATGTCGTCCTCGCGGCCGGTGCGCGGCGTGCACCACGAGGGCGGATGGACGCCGACCGAAGTGGCCGATATCGCGATCCCGGCGTTGAAGGGCAGCTTCATGCCGCTGGATCGATCGGGCGAAGTGTTTACGTGGGATCCGGTGTGAGGAAGGAAGCGGTTCTTTTTTGAAAACAGAACCAAAAAACTTTTTATCCATTTGCGATGGGGCTGGTCGTTTGGCTCCAGTGCAAATGGATGAAGTTTTTTGCTTCTTTTTGTTCACAATAAGAAGATTCTCTCTTGTGGAGGGCTGCGATGCGCAAGCGCCTGTTGCTGATCCAGCCCTACACGTTTGCCGAGAGTTCGCCGCTGTATGTGCCGCCGCGCGACGGTTCGCGCGAGGCCAGGCTGATCAATTTCGCGGATTACGGGCATTTGCTGGCTGATGTGGACTGGGATGTTCATCCTGGTCCGGTGGGGCCGTTCGGGGATTCCTTTGTGGAGACGAGGGAGGAGTTCGCGACGGTGGGGGTGTTGCGGTTGCCGATCGTGCGGGCGGCGTGTGCGAGCGGGGACTGGGATGCGGTGGTGCTGCTGGGGGGTGGCGATCCGGGGTTTGCGGAGGCGCGGGAGATCGGGCGGGGGTTTGGCGTTCCGGTGGTGGCGTGCGCGCATGCGCAGATGGTGGTGGCGGGGATGCTGGGGCATCGGTTCGGGGTGATCGATGTTTCGGAGGTTCACAGCATGCAGATGCATAGTTTGGTGGTGCAGTACCGGATGACGGAGCATTGCGCGGGGTTGCGGTGCATCGACGCGCCGTTGCCGCGGCCGTCGCGGCCCGGGGCGGGGAATGTTCAGGCGGAGGGGGCGGTGGTGGCGGCGGGCGGTGCGTCGGCGGTGCTGGAGCGGGCGGTGGACGAGGCGGTGGCGGCGATCGAGGAGGATGGGGCGGAGAGCATCATCCTGGGGTGTTCGGCGATCTATTGGATGCGGCCGCATCTGGAGCGGCGGCTGGCGGGGATGGGGTGGGACGTGCCGGTGCTGGAGGGGTATCGCTGCGCGATCGAGATGGCGAAGCTGTTGGCGGGGCTTGGGGTGTCGGCGAGCGGGTTGGCGTTTCCGCGGGATGACGCGCGGCGCTGGCGGCGGCGCAAGCGGGTTTGATGGGGGTTCGGTTGGCGGGGGTGTGTTAACCGACAATTCATGGCCGGGGGGCCAAGCTGCGGGGGCAGTTTGGAGGGATTGGGGATGGCTGGCTGGTGGCAGGGGAAGTGGGTCCAGGCGGACGGCTTGCCTGCCGGGGTGCCGGTGTCGGGGCATTCGGCCTTGGGGCATTCGCCGGTGGGGCATTCGGCGGTGGGGCATTCGGGAAGTGGCGGTCGGGAGCGGCCGGGGGCGCGGCTCGATGGCGTGCTGGTGGCGCTGTATGACGAGGCGATGGCGCGGTTCGATGCGTTCTGCTTCTGGTATGCGCGCCCGCCGCGCAGCCTGGCGGGCATGCGCGAGGTGGCCAAGCGGTTGGAAGCCTATGGCAGCCCCGAGGCGCTGCGGATTGCCGGCGAGGTGCGTGCGGCACTGGCCGAGGGGTGAGCGGGCTGCTGCGGGGCGTTTGGCGCCGGCGCGCGGCTGAGGCAAACTAGGCGGCGAAGGAGCGCGCCGCATGCCCGATACCTCTTCCCCCGACGCCGCCGCCCGCCCGGCCCCCGTGGTGCCCCGCCATGCCGCCAGCCTGCTGGTGGTAAGGGCAGGGCCTTCGCAATGGGGTGGGCGTGCGGAGGTGCTGATGGGCATGCGCGGGTCCAGGCACAAGTTCATGCCCAACAGGCTGGTGTTTCCGGGCGGGCGGGTGGACCCCGAGGACCATCAGGTGTTGCCGGCGAGCGAGATGCCGGACCTGACGCGCCGGCGGCTGTTGCGCGGGGCCGATGAATCGTTGGCACGGGCCATTGGCGTGGCGGCGGCGCGGGAGCTGGAGGAGGAGACGGGGCTGACGCTGGGCGGGCCGCCGTTGTTGCATGGGTTCGACTATCTGTGCCGGGCGGTAACGCCGGAATCCTCGCCGATGCGCTTCGACGCGCGGTTCCTGGTGGTGGAGGCGGACCATGTGTCGGGCACGCTGGCCGGGTCGGGCGAGCTTGAGAATTTGCAGTGGTATTCGGTTGAGGAGGCGGTGGAGATCGTTGGGCAGCCGACGCGCGGCGTATTGCGGCACCTGATCGATTGGATGGCGATGGATGCCGCCGTGCTGGCGGCGCGCGAGGCGGTTTCGACGATGCGGGAGCGGGACTGGGAGCTGGAATAGGCGGCTACGGGGCAAGCTGCGCCAGCAGGTGCGTGCGGATGGCGGGGTCGGGGGACAGCAGGGCGGCGCGACGGAAGGCGTCTTGCGCATCGTCTGATCGGCCCAGCAAGCGCATCGTGTGGGCGCGGCAGGCCCACCAGGGCTGGTAGGCCAGGCAGGCGGGGGCGATCGCGTCCAGCAGGGCGAGCCCGGCGGCGGCGTTGCCGGCTTCAGCGGTGGCGGCGGCCTGGGCCACGCGCACGCCGAGCGTGGGGGAGAGCCGGGCCAGCAGGGCATAGAGCGCGGTGATTGCCGGCCAGTTGGTGGCGCCGGTGATGGCGCGCTGGGCGTGGACCGAGTGGATCGCCGCCTCGATCTGGAAGCGGCCCGGCCGGTTGGCGCGGGCGGCTTCGGTGAGGACCGCTTCGGCCTCCAGGATGAACGGGCGGGTCCAGAGCGCCGGGTTCTGCCGGGTCAGCGGCACGAAGGCGCCGGTGGCATCGCGGCGGGCGGGGCGGCGGGCCTCGCAATGGAGCATCAGGGCCAGCAGGCCCTTCGCTTCGGGGGCGTCGGGCAGCAGGGCGGTGAGCAGGCGGGCGAGCCAGATCGCCTCCTCCGCGAGGTCGGCGCGTGTGGGGGCGACGGTGAACGCGTCGTCCCATGCGGTGCCGTAGGCCGCATAGACGGCGGCGAGTACGGCATCGAGCCGTGCGGGCAGGTCGCGTGGTTCGGGCAGGGCGAAGGCGATGCCCGCGTCGCGGATCTTGGCCTTGGCGCGGACCAGGCGCTGGCCCATGGCGGCGGGGGGCAGCAGGAAGCAGGCGGCGACGCGCGCGGCGTCCAGCCCGAGCACGGTCTGGAGCATCAGCGGCGCCTGGATCGCGGCGTCGATGGCGGGGTGGGCACAGACGAACATCAGGTTGAGGCGCGGGTCGGGTGTGGCGGCGGCGTCGGGCTGAGCGGCTTCGTCATGTAGCAGGGCGAGGGTCGTGGCCGCGGTGCTGCGCACGCGCGCGTGGCGGTGGTTGTGGCCGAGGATGCGGCGGGCGGCGGTGAGGAGCCAGGCTTCGGGGCGGTCCGGCACGCCGGTGGCCGGCCAAGCTTGGAGAGCGGCGCGGAAGGCCTCGGCGAGGGCGTCCTCGGCGGCCGCGACGTCGCGCGTGCGGGCGGCGAGGAGGGCGACGAGTCGGCCGTAGGACTCGCGCGCCGTGCGTTCGGCGGCGCGGTGCGCGAGGTCCATGGTCGGGGCGCCGACCTTCAAGGGGTCGGCATTGGCGGCAGCACCGGGCGGATTTCGGCGCTGCCGGTGGCGGCGGCGGGGCTGCGGGCGGCCCATTCCAGAGCGGCGTCCAGGTCGGGCACATCAATGATCATGTAGCCGGCGAGTTGTTCCTTGCTGTCGGCGTAGGGACCGTCCTGCACCGCGGCGCCGTCGGTCAGGTGGCGCGCCCCGTCGCGGATGCGCAGGGTGGTGCCGGTGTGGGGCGGCTGGAGGCCGTTGCCGCCGATGACAATGCCGGCCTGGGCCATGGCGCCGATATAGGCGGTCCAGGCGCCCCAGTACCGGGGGGCCTTCTCGGCATCGTCGCGCGCGGCGAAGTCGGATTTGGTTTCGTTGAAGACAAGCATGTACTGCATGGGTCGGTCCTCGGATGGAGGAATGTGGCGGAGGGGCGGTTGCGGCGCTACATGCCCGGGCCGGGGATGTGGGCGCGGATCTCGACGCGGCCGGTCACGACGGGCACGCGCGCGGCCCAGGCGCGGGCGGCGTCCAGGTCGGGCACGTCGATCACGAAATAGCCGCCGAGGCGGGTGGCCGGGCCGGTGGAGGCGGGGGTGGCAGCAGTGTCGAGTGCAGCGCCGCCTCGCAGGATGCCGGCTTGGGTCATGGCGCGGCCGAGCTCGGCATAGCCGGCCCAATAGGCGGCGCCGGCAGGGCCGCGATCGGCACGCAGGGCAAGCTGCGCTTCGGTTTCGTGGATGAGCAGGGTGTATTCGGCCGCGGGGGCGGCGATCGGGGTGAGGCAGGCCGTGGCCAGCGCCAGGGCAAGGGGCAGCGTGGATCGCATGGTCGGGTTCCCGGAACGGCGCCCGGCAGTGAGCGCCTGACTCCATGAGCCGCCGCGTACCGGCATTTCGACAGGCGGATCAAAAAAAAGGCGGCGCCGATGGGGCGCCGCCCTGGTGGCCGGAGGTGACGATCAGAATTCGTCGTCGCTGCCGCCTTCGGTCCAGCCGGTGTCGGAGTCGTCCTGGTGGGAGGCGTCCTGCCAGCCGCCCTGGTCGCTGGTGGGCTGGGTCCAGCCGGTGTCCTGAGGGGCGGCTTCGGGGGCGGCGGTGGGGTTGGTCCAGGGGCTGCTGGCGGCACTGGCGGCCTGGGCCGCGCCGCCGCCGCCGCCGGAGAAGGCGTTCATGAGCATGTTGCCGACCACCATGCCGCCGGCAACGCCGGCCGCGGTGGTCAGCGCGGAGGCGAGGAAGCCGCCGCCGCCGCCGCCGGGCTGTTGCTGGAACATGCCGGGCTGATAGCCCGGGGCGTGGACCGGCGGCGGGGGCGCCTGGCGCGGCTGGCCGTAGCCGGGGGGAGGAGGCGGCGGGGCGGACTGGCGACCGGCGAACATGCCGCCGAACAGGCCGCGTGAGGGCTGGGCTGGCGCTTGGGCCGCTGCACCCCACGGCGAGGGCGATTGCGAGGCCAGGGCCTGCTGGTCGGGGGTCGGCTGGGCGCGGGCCTGGTCGAGTTCCCACTGGAGGCGGTTGATGGTGTTCTGTGCTTCGGCCAGGGCGTGTTCCTGGACGAAGGCCATCTGGGTGAGGCGGTAGCGCGCCTCCGGGTGGCGCTGCAACAGGTCGGCGATCAGCGCGTCGGCCTCGCGGTCGATCGGCGGATGGGCGGGGGCGGGCAGCGTGCTGGGCACGGAGCCGGGCGCGCGGACGGGGGTGCCGCCGACGCGCTGGATGAACTGGGTGATGAGGTCGCGTTCCTCGTTGGTCATCGGTGTTCCTGTGCGGTTCCGGTTGCGGATGAACCCGGGGAGGATTTGGCCCGGTGGGGGCGGCGGTTCAAGTTACGTCTTGCTTACTGCGTGCGGCGGCGCGCTTCTCATTGCTCCGTTGCGGCATTAATGTGCGCCCGGTTTCATGCCGCAGGCGGACGATGACGCAAGCTTCCTTGAGTTTTCAGGACCTTATCCTGAAGTTGCACGACTTCTGGGCGCGGCAGGGCTGCGTGATCCTGCAACCCTATGACGTGGAGATGGGGGCGGGGACGTTCCATCCGGCCACGACGCTGCGCGCGTTGGGGAAGAAGCCCTGGGCGGCGGCCTATGTGCAGCCGAGCCGGCGGCCGAGCGACGGGCGATATGGCGAGAACCCGAACCGGCTGCAGCACTACTATCAGTTCCAGGTGATCATGAAGCCGTCGCCGGCGGATGCGCAGGCGCTGTTGTTGGAGAGCTACCGGGCGATCGGACTGGACCCGAAGCTGCATGATTTCCGCTTCGTGGAGGATGACTGGGAAAGCCCGACGCTGGGCGCCTGGGGGCTGGGCTGGGAGGTGTGGTGCGACGGGATGGAGGTGGGGCAGTTCACCTATTTCCAGCAGGTGGGGGGCATTTCCGTCGACCTGCCGAGCTTCGAGATGACGTATGGGCTCGAGCGGCTGGCGATGTATGTGCAGGATGTGGAGCGGGTGTACGACCTCGACTTCAACGGGCGTGACGGGAAGAAGGGGGGGGTGACGTATGGCGATGTGTTCCTGCGCGCCGAGCGGGAGTACAGCGCGCATAATTTCGAGCATGCGGACACGGGGATGCTGGCGCGGCATTTCGCGGATGCGGAGGGGGAGTGCGCGGCGCTGCTGGGGCGGGGGCTGGCGTTGCCGGCGTATGACCAGTGCATCAAGGCGAGCCATCTGTTCAACCTGCTGGATGCGAGGGGCGTGATCAGCGTGGCGGAGCGGGCGAGCTATATCGGGCGGGTGCGGACCCTGGCGAAGGGGTGCTGCGAGGCGTGGCTGGCTGGGGAGAACGCCGTTGCCTGAGCTGTTCATCGAGCTTTTCAGCGAGGAAATCCCGGCGCGCATACAGGCGCGGGCGGGGGATGAGCTGTGCCGGTTGCTGGGGGAGGCGCTGGCGCCGCTGTCGCCTTCGGGGATGCGGGCGTTCTTTGGGCCGCGGCGGATTGCGGCTTGCGTGACGGTGGCGGCGGGCGTGGCGGAGAGCCGCAGCGTGGAGCGGGGGCCGCGGCTTTCGGCGCCGGAGCAGGCGCTGGCGGGATTCCTGCGCAAGCATGGCGCGGCGAAGGAGGATTTGCGCGGGGAGGGGGAGTTCTGGGTGCTGGACCGGAAGGTGCCTGGGGTAGAGGCGGCCGGGCTGGTGGCGGCGGCGATGCCGGGGCTGCTGCGGCGGTTTTCCTGGCCGAAATCGATGCGGTGGGGCGGGACATCAGCGTTTGCCTGGGTGCGGCCGTTGCGGCGGATCGTGTGTGTGCTGGACGGGGCGGTGGTGCCGTTTGATTTGCGGGACGGGGCGGATGACGGGCATGGGCTGGCGGCGGGCAATCTGAGCGAGGGGCATCGGTTCCACGCGCCGGGGGCGTTCGTGGTTACGTCCTGCGCGCAGTGGCAGGTAGAACTTCGGAATAGGCGTGTGTTGGTTAATGCCAACGACCGCCGTGCAGTGATAGAGGATGGACTTTCGTCACTATATGCTCAGCGTTATTCCATAGATGGACACATAGCACATGTAGGCGATTCTGAACTACTCGATGAAGTTGTGGGGCTTGTGGAATGGCCTGTGCCTTTGCTTGGTCGGATTGATCCTGAGTTCATGGCCTTGCCTCCTGAAGTTCTTCAGACGTCGATGCGAGAGAATCAGAGGTACTTTGCTGTTCGGAACAACTATGGCCCAGTTCCGATGTTCGCCTTCGTAGCAAACATCGAGGCCCCCGATGGCGGGCGGGCGATCGTGGCCGGGAACGAGCGGGTGTTGCGGGCGCGGTTCGCCGATGCGCGGCATTTCTGGGATTTGGATCGCGGCGCGCGGCTGGAGAGCCGGGTGGGGGCGCTGGATGGGATTACGTTCCACGCCAAGCTGGGGACGCAGGGGGCGCGGGTGGCGCGGCTGGTGACGCTGGCCGAAGTTTTGGCGCCGCTGGTGGGGGCCGATACGGCGTTGGCGCGGCGGGCGGCGTTGCTGGCCAAGGCGGATTTGACCACTGGGATGGTCGGCGAGTTCCCGGAGTTGCAGGGGGTGATGGGCGGGTATTACGCCACGCATGACGGCGAGCATCCGGCGGTGGCGGCAGCGGTGCGCGACCATTATCTGCCAAAGGGGCCCGGCGATGGGCTGCCGGAGAACCCGGTGGGCGTAGCGGTGGCGCTGGCGGACAAGCTGGATAGCATCATCGCCTTTTTCCGAGCGGACGAAAAACCAACTGGTTCCGGTGATCCGTACGCGCTGCGACGAGCAGCGCTTGGCGTCATAAGGATAGTTCGACACTGTGGGGTTCGGGTTTCAATCTATGAAATCGTTAGGGATGCCCTGGATAACATCCCGATCTATGATCGTAGTGCTCAAACAATTACTAGGGTTGTCGAGCCATCGATCGGAGAACAGCCAGGGACCCATCGCGCTCTTGCTTTGAGCGCGGGTAATTTTCGATTCGGTTATCAACCCACGGGCAAAACTACCGGACTTCCAACCGAAAGTGAATTTGACAAGTTTACTCGTAGGATCGTGGATCCATCAGATCCCGATTCTCCCACTTCAGTGGCGCACCAGGTGGTTGATTTTCTGCTCGACCGGCTACGCGTTCAGTTGCGCGCCGAAGGGGCGCGGCACGACGTGCTGAACGCGGTGCTCGGCGCCGGGGCGGATGACGATATCGTGCGGCTGCTAGCGCGCAGCGAGGCAGTGGCGGCGTTCATTGGCACGGACGAAGGAGAAAACCTGCTCGCGGCGTATCGGCGGGCGGCGAACATCCTGCGTATCGAGACCAAGAAGGATGGGCACGAGCATGGCGGCGCGATCGTGACCAACCTGCTGGAGGAGCGGGCGGAACTGGAACTGGCCTTGGCGATCGGGCAGGTGGGGCCGGTGGTGGCAGACGCCATCGCTGGCGAAAAATTCACCGATGCGATGGCATCTCTTGCCGCATTGAGGGAGCCGGTGGATGCATTCTTCGAGGCGATCCTGGTGAATGCGGAACGGCCGGAATTGCGCCAGAATCGCCTGCGACTGCTGTTCCATCTGCGGGCGGCCATGAACATGGCGGCCGATTTCTCGCGCATCGAGGGTTAGGGCGACATCATGAGCCAGACGATGACCACGCCTCAGAGTGGGACCAAGTGGGTGTACAGCTTTGGCGCTGGGGCCAACGAGGGCACCGTGGAGATGCGCAACCTGCTGGGCGGCAAGGGGGCGAACCTGGCGGAGATGGCGCGGATCGGGCTGCCGGTGCCGCCGGGGTTCACCATCACCACGGAGGTGTGCACGGCGTTCTACGACAACGACCGCGCCTATCCGGACGGGCTGCGCGAGCAGGTGCGCGCCGCGCTGGGGGTGGTGGAGAAGGCGGTGGGGCTCGATTTCGGCTCCGCGTCGAACCCGTTGCTGGTGTCGGTGCGCTCGGGTGCGCGGGTGTCGATGCCGGGGATGATGGACACGGTGCTGAACCTGGGGCTGAACGACGCCTCGGTGCGCGGGCTGGCGGCGATGTCGGGCGATGCGCGGTTCGCGTGGGATTCGTACCGGCGGTTCATCCAGATGTATGGCGGCGTGGTGCTGGGGGTGGAACACCATCGGTTCGAGGAGGTGATCGACCACGTCAAGCTGGAGAAATACGTCACCGAGGATACCGCGCTGACCGCCGGGGACTGGCAGAAGGTGGTGTCCGGCTATCTGGAGCTGGTGGAGCAGGAGACCGGGGCACCGTTTCCGCAGGACCCCGAGGACCAGCTGTGGGGGGCGATCGGGGCGGTGTTCGGCAGCTGGATGAACCCGCGTGCCAACACCTATCGGCGGTTGCACGACATTCCAGCCAGCTGGGGCACGGCGGTGAACGTGCAGGCGATGGTGTTCGGCAACATGGGCGATGATTGCGCCACCGGAGTGTGCTTCACGCGCGACCCCTCGACGGGGGAGAACATGTTCTACGGCGAATACCTGGTGAACGCGCAGGGAGAGGACGTGGTGGCGGGCACCCGCACGCCGCAGCCGATGGCAAGTGCCAGGGCCAAGCCCGGCGAGGTGCCGATGGAAGCGGCGATGCCGGCGGCCTATGGCGAGCTGATGGCAGTCCGCGCGACGCTGGAGCGGCACTACAAGGACATGCAGGACATCGAGTTCACGGTGCAGCGCAACAAGCTGTACATGCTGCAGACGCGCAACGGCAAGCGGACCGCCGGCGCGTCGCTGCGCATTGCCGTCGAGATGGCGCAGGAGGGGCTGATCGATCGCGGCGAGGCGATCCTGCGGGTGAATCCGGCCAGCCTGGACCAGTTGCTGCACCCGATGATCGACCCCGATGCCAAGCGCAGCGCGTTGGCGCGCGGCCTGCCGGCGAGCCCGGGGGCGGCGTGCGGTGCCGTGGTGTTCAGCGCCGACGAGGCCGAGGCGCGGGCGCAGAAGGGGGAGTCGGTGATCCTGGTGCGGATCGAGACGTCGCCCGAGGATATCCATGGCATGCACGCGGCGCGCGGCATCCTGACCACGCGCGGCGGCATGACCAGCCATGCGGCGGTGGTGGCGCGCGGCATGGGGCGGCCATGCGTGGCCGGGTGTGGTGGGATCGCGGTCGACTACGGCGCGCAGGTGTTGATGGCCGGCGGCAAGACGGTGCGGGCCGGCGACACCATCACGCTGGATGGCACCACGGGCGAGGTGTTCGTGGGCTCCGTGGCGATGATCGAGCCGAAGATGTCGGGCGATTTCGGCACGCTGATGGCCTGGGCGGACGAGACACGGCGGCTGCGGGTGCGGGCCAATGCAGAGACGCCGCTGGATGCCGAAACGGCGCGGCGGTTCGGCGCGGAGGGCATCGGGCTGTGCCGCACCGAGCACATGTTCTTCGACCCCGAGCGCATCGGCGCGGTACGGCAGATGATCATCGCGAGCGACACGGCCGGGCGCGAGACGGCGCTGGCCAAGCTGCTGCCGTTCCAGCGGCAGGATTTCGCCGAGCTGTTCCGCATCATGGCCGGGCTGCCGGTGACGATCCGGCTGCTCGATCCGCCGCTGCATGAGTTCCTGCCGCATGCGGAGGCGGAGATCGCCGAGGTGGCGGCGGCACTGGGGGCAGACATGGGCGCGATGCGCCGGCGGGTGGCGGAGCTGGCGGAGGCGAACCCGATGCTGGGTCATCGCGGCTGCCGCCTGGGCATCACCTATCCGGAGATCTACCGGATGCAGGCGCGCGCGATCTTCGAGGGCGCGGTGGACGTGGTGCGCGGCGGCGGGGCGGCGCCGGTGCCGGAGATCATGATCCCGCTGGTCGGCACGCGACGGGAGCTGGAGATCACCCGCGCGCAGGTCGACGAGGTGGCCGCACAGGTGTTCGCCGAGGCCGCCATGACCATCGAGTACAGCGTCGGCACCATGATCGAGCTGCCGCGGGCGTGCGTGACCGCGGACAAGATTGCCGAGGTGGCGGATTTCTTCAGCTTCGGCACCAACGACCTGACCCAGACGGTGTTCGGCCTGTCGCGCGACGATGCGGGCAAGTTCCTGCCGGACTACGTGGAGCAGGGGATCGTGGCGAAGGACCCGTTCGTGTCGCTGGACGTGGAGGGGGTGGGCGCGCTGATCCGCATGGCGGCCGAGCGCGGGCGGGCCACCAAGCCGGGGCTGAAGCTGGGTATCTGCGGCGAGCATGGCGGCGATCCGGCCTCGATCGCGTTCTGCGAGCAGGTCGGGCTCGACTATGTGTCATGCAGCCCGTATCGCGTTCCGGTGGCGCGGCTGGCTGCGGCGCAGGCGGCGCTGGGGGCGGGGGGCGACCGAACGGCCTGAGCTTGACCGCCTGAGCGGGACCGGGCGGGCGGATCGCTTTTCGGCGGGGGGCAGATCGGCTAAGCTAGGCGATAACAACCTGCCCCGGAGGGAAACGCCATGGCCCATACGCTTGAAAGCTTCGCCACGGCCTGTAGCGCCGCGATCTCGGCCGATCCTGGTCTGGGTGGGCGACAGAAAGTGTGCGAGCTGGTGCGCGAGGTGCTGAAGGACCCGGGCTTCGTTGCCGCGCACATCAAGGCGGACGGGCCCGAGCGCAAGATCCTGTTCGAGGACCCCGTGCACAAGTTCGCCATCCTGGCCCACAGCTACCATGGTGCCAAGAACAGTGCGCCGCACGACCATGGCCCGACCTGGGCGATCTATGGCCAGGCCACCGGCGAGACGATCATGACCGACTGGGAGAAGGTCGCCGCCCCGGCGGATGGCCAGCCCGGAACGGTGCGGCGGGTGCGCGACTATTCGCTGACGCCGGGCATGGCCTATGTCTACGAGCCCGGCGTGCTGCATTCGCCACGGCGCGATGCCTCCACCACGCTGCTGCGCATCGAGGGCTTCGACCTCAGCACCTACCAGCGCGACAAATACGTCGCTGCCGCCTGAGGGCCGGGGGGATGGGTGCTGCGCTGTCGGACCTGCGCGTGGTGCGGCTGAACGCAGCACTTTTCCCGCCGACGGATTTCGAGCGCGCGGAATGGGCGCGCGCCGGGCTGCGGCCGGTGGAAGCGGAGGCCAATACGGTCGAGGACCTGATCCCGATCGTGGCCGAGGCGGACGGGGTGTTCGCGATCTCGGTGGCGCTGCCGGCGCCGGTGGTGGCGGCGATGAAAAGGTGCCGGGTGATTTCGCGCCTGGGCACTGGGACGGACAAGATCGACGTGGCGCTGGCCAAGGCGCGCGGCATCCTGGTGACCAACGTGCCGACCTTCTGCATCGAGGAGCAGGCCGACCACACCATGGCGCTGCTGCTGGCGCTGGCGCGCAGGCTGCCGCAGATGCAGCGCGGCATGCGGGCCGGGGCCTACAACGCCGCCCAGGGGTTTTCGCGGGGCATGCGGCGGTTGGCCGGGCAGACGCTGGGGCTGGTGGGCTTCGGCAATTCCGCGCGGCTGACCGCGCAGCGCGCCCGCGGGTTCGGCATGCGCGTGCTGGCGACGCGGCGCAGCGCTGTTCCGATCGACCCGGCGCTGGGGGTGACGCTGGTCGACCTCGATACCCTGTTGCGCGAGAGCGACCATGTCTCGCTGCACCTGCCGCTGGAGGCCGGGACCCATCACATGATGGGGGCGGCCGAATTCGCGCGCATGAAGCCCGGCGCGCTTTTCATCAACACCTCGCGCGGGGCGCTGGTGGACGAGGCGGCGCTGGAGGCGACGTTGCGGAGCGGGCATCTGGGCGGGGCAGGGCTGGACACGTTCGAGGGGATCGACGTGTTCGTCGAAAACCCGCCGATGCCGCAATGGAGCCTGCTGGAGCTGGACAACGTGATCGCCACTCCGCACGTGGCAGGTAGTTCGGTGGAGGCGCAGCAGGACGTGTCGCGCGGTGGGGTCGAGAACATGGCCGCTGTGCTTCGCGGGCATTGGCCGCGGCCGGGGCACATCGTGAACCAGGGCGTGGTGCCGCGCGCGGCGCTGGCGGCGTGGCCGGGTGGCTGAGGCGGCGGAGAGGGCCTAGCGCCGGTCGCTGTCGCGCGAAGAGCGCGGCTCGTATCTGTCGCGCTCGCGGCGCGTGCTGCGGTCGTCGTTGTTGTCACGGTCGCGCTGGGAGCGTGCTTCGTCCTGGCGGCCGCGTTCATAGCCGCGCTCGAAGGCATCGCGCAGCTTCCGGTCGTCGGGCTGGTTGCCGGTGGTCAGGCCCTGGAGCAGTTGCTGGATGTCCAGCTGTGCTTGGGCGGGGGCGACAGTGGCGAGCAGGGCGACCGCCACGGCGGTGGACAGGACGATGGTTCGCATTCGGGTCTCTCCTCAGGCGCGCGCCAAGCTGGTGCCGGCGTGTGTGCTGGGGCAACCGGTGGGCGACGGGCGTGGTTCCCTGCGGTCAGAACGGGCGTTGGCCGACGACGTTGCCAGGCGGGGAATACTGGCACACCCAGACCTCGCTGCCGCCGCAGCGTGCCTGGGCGCAGCCGACGAAGCTGGTCTGGCGCCAGACGACCTGGGTATAGTGGCCGCATACCGCGCCGGGCGCGCAGGCGTTGCGCCGTGCGTCGTAGTCGCGGCGTTCGCCCACCCACATGCCGACCACCTGCCCCGGGGTCAGGCGCTGCCCGCCGGCCCAGGCGAGGTTCTCGCCCACGCCCGCGAGGCCGCTATGGCGCATCGCGCAGCCGCGGCCACGCAGCGTCTCGGCCCAGCGCGCGGCGGACGTGGCCAGGTCGGCGGACCATTGCAGCGCCGGGACGCCGGCCGTGCGCCGGGCTTCGTTATGGGCGGCGAGCATGCCGGCCATCGCCGCCGGCTCCTGCGCCGAGGCGGTTCCGGCGGCTGCGAGAAGTACGATGATGGGAAAGCTTGCAGGCTGGGCCATCGGGGTTCATGTTTCGCTTGAGTAAGGGAACGGGGTGTCATGTCGCGCAGGCTGGTCATCTTCGCCGACGGCACGGGCAATGCTTTCACCAGGCAGGAGTCGAATATATGGCGCCTGTATGGCGCCACCGACCGCTCCCGCGGCGATCAGGTGGTGCGTTACATCCCAGGCGTGGGCACGTCAGGCTTCCGACCCTATGCGATGCTCGACGGCGCGACCGGCATCGGGGTGCCGTCCAACGTGCGCGAGCTCTACCGGTTCCTGTCGTGGAACTGGCGCGAGGGCGACGAAATCTTTCTGTTCGGCTTCAGCCGCGGTGCGTTCACCATCCGCACCCTGATCGGCCTGATCGCCTGTGAGGGGCTGATGCCGGCCGAAATCGACGGCTGCCGCGTGGCCAGCGACGAGATGGGGCGCAACGCCAAGGCCGCCTGGCGCGCCTATCGTGCCAGCAGCAAAAGTTTTTCGACGAGCTGGACGCGCCGGCCGCAGATCCACCTCGTTCGCGTGATACGCGGCGCGATGCTGGGTGCCTTGTCCCGCCTGCGCGGCCATGCCTCCTACGACAGCGTCAAGGCCGCCGCTTCGGCACAGGGGCGCGGCGAGGTCAAAATCCGCTATGTCGGCCTGTTCGACACAGTCGAGGCGTTCGGCGTGCCGTTCGACGAGTTGCGGGCTGCGATCGACGTCGCAATCTGGCCGATGTCCTTCCACAACCAGACCCTGTCGGGCAGCGTGATGGCGGCACGCCACGCCCTGGCGCTGGACGACGACCGCCGGACCTTCCACCCGGTGCGCTTCGAAGGCGCCAACGATGCCGCTGGCCGAGTAAAGGAGGTCTGGTTCGCCGGGGCACATTCCGATGTCGGCGGCGGCTATCCGGACGGCGAACTGTCCCTGCTGCCGCTTGTCTGGGTGGCCGAGGGCGCGGGAGAGGCGGGGCTGCGCTTCGACGACAACACGATCGAGGCCTTCGCCGACCAGGCTTCCGCGACCGGGCCGCGCCACGACCCGCGGCGAGGGTCTGCGATGTTCTACCGCTACGCCCCGCGTCAGATCGGGGCGGACCCGAAATGGGGCGGCGCCCCGGTGGTTCATGGCGCGGTCGCCGAACGAATGGTCCGGGGCAATGACGGCTATGCCGCGCTGACCTTGCCGGCCACTGCGCGGCAAATGAAGCCGGGCGGGGAGGGCGACGCGCGCCTGCCCATGCCCGCCGATCCCGACATGCTGGAGTCGGCGCGCGACGCGATCTGGTGGCGGCAGGTGCTCTACTATCTCCAGCTAGTGGTGGCGGGCTTGCTTGCGCTGCTGCCCGTGACCGCGCCGTGGATCGCCGGCACGCTGAACTGGCTGTTCGGCATGGTGTCCGGAACCGGCGCCGCGACCGCGTATGTTGCGCTGGATCGGGGCGTGTCGGCCAATCTCGGCAGTGTCGAGCGTATGCTGGGCGGGCTGGTGCCCGACTATGCCGCTGCCTGGGTGCAGGCGATCATTGCCCATCCGCCAGTGTTCGGAGGGCTGTTGCTGCTGTTCTGGCTGCTGCGGCGGCGGGACGGCGTGCTGCGCGATGCGGCGCGCGACTGCGCCCGGGCCGCGTGGTTCCCGGCCCCCGGGCTGTCCGAGTCCGTGCGCGGCAGCCGCTCCATGCGCCTGGCGCGGCGCGTGCGCACCAGCCCGACCGCAACCGCCATCGCGCGGCCGACCGTGAAATACGGGCTGCCCGGCGCTATCTTGGTGGCCGTGGTGCTCGCTTTTGCCGTCGCTTTCAGCCGGAGCATGGTCACCCACCACGCCGCTTCCGCTGGCGCGCCGTTTTGCACGGCCACGCATTCTGCCCCGCTGCGCGACGGCCAGGTGGTGATCCGGGCCGGCGCCGATGCCTTCGAGGCCAAGTCGCTCTGCTGGGCCAGTGGCGTGGCGCTGGAGAAGGGCCGCACCTACACGCTCTGGCTGGATGAGCTGAAGCCCTTCATGGACGACAATGTCATGTCGGGCATTGGAGGATTCCGCGTCGACAGGTGGTGGAGCATACACACGCTGGGGTTGCCGATCCGGCGCTGGTGGAATGCCGAATGGTTCCAGCCGATCGCCCGTGTCGGCGCCGATGGCAGCGCCGAGTGGCCGCTGCTGTCGCTCGACCGCATCGAGGTGCCGCCGGTGGCGCGGGACGACAAGAGCCGCGACAAACGCGACCGCCGCCTCGTCGCCCGCTTCATGGCGCCGGCGAGCGGCGAGCTGTTCCTCTACCTCAACGACGCGATCTATTGGCTGCCCACCGGCTGGCGCAGTGGCGTGGGCGAACGCTTCTACGCCAACAACCAGGGCCAAGCCCAGGTGACGATCCGAAAGGAGGCGCTACCGCGGCCTGACGACCGGTAGCAGAGGCTTATAACAATCCCGGATACTCCTGATCTACGAAAGCAGGAAAGGCGAGGGATCTGCCCTCGCGCCGCACATGCGCCACGAGGGACCCGCAAAGGGCCAACAGCCCTTTGATCCCATTACACCAAGCCTCGTTGACTTCGACTCATTGAAGCGAAGGCAAAGCAAGGCTGGGCTCTGCCCAGACCCGCAAGGGGCCAAGCCCCTTGACCTTATCCTTCTCTACAACAATGAGAACCAGATGGCCGCCGGCCCTTTGCGAGTTCCTTGCGGCGCGCTTGCGACGCGACGGCAGAGTCCAGGCTTTTCCTGCTCTAATAGGTCAAGAATTTCTAGGCTTGGTATGAATTTTTGCTTTGCACGCTGTCGCCGGCTAGGCAGGCACGCGATCACAATTTTCCGAAATTCCGCAAAAGTCAGCATTTCGGGCAGTTAGTATTATTTTTCAGAATGATAAGGTCCAGGGGCTTGGCCCCTGGCGGGTCTGGGCAGAGCCCAGCCTACCCTTTTTTCCATGAGTCGAAGTCAACGAGGCTTGGTATCACACGTCGAGGTTGGCCACTTTCAGCGCGTTGCCGACGATGAAGTCTCGCCGCGGTTCCACCACGTCGCCCATAAGGGTGGAGAACACGCCCTCGGCCTCCTCGGAGTCGCCCACCTCGACCTGCAGCAGGGTGCGCACGGCGGGGTCGAGCGTGGTTTTCCACAGCTGGTCAGGGTTCATCTCGCCCAGGCCCTTGAAGCGCTGGATCGACAGGCCGCGGCGGCCCTGGGCGATGATGCGCTCGAACGCCGAGGCGGGGCCGCGTGCCGGCGCCTCGGTTTTGTCCAGCATCAGCGTCGCGGGTTCGGCGAAGCGGCGGGCGAGGTCGGCGGCGCGCTCATTCAGCCAGCGTGCCTCGGAGCTGCGCATGGCGGCTGCATCGAGCTTGTGGATTTCCTGCACGCCGCGGACCATGCGCGCCATGGTCAGCCCGCCGCCGGTATTGGCGGAGGCGACCCAGCTGCGTTCGGCCGGCAGCGACACGGCGTTCAGGCGTGCGCTGAGGTCGGCGGCCACGGCGGTGACGCGGTTCTCGTCCGGTGTCAGCGCGCCGACGATTGCCGCCTGTTCCAGCAGCGCGACGGGGATGCCGCCGCCGGCGGACAGGCGTTGCAGGCGCTGGCTTGCCTCGCGCAGCCAGGCGGCCTCGGCGTCCAGTTCCGGGCCTTCGAAGCGCTGGCCGTTGGCATAGGCCAGCTTCGCGTCGCCCAGCACCTTGTCCAGCAGGAAGCGCTCCAGCGCCGCGTCGTCCTTGAGGTAACGCTCGTCGTTGCCGCGCTTGGCGCGGTACAGCGGCGGCTGGGCGATGTACAGGTGCCCGCGGTCGATCAGCGGGCGCATCTGGCGGAAGAAGAACGTCAGCAGCAGCGTGCGGATGTGCGAGCCGTCGACGTCCGCGTCGGTCATGATGACGATGCGGTGGTAGCGCAGCTTGGCGATGTCGAACCCGCCCTGTTCGGGCTCGCCGCGGCCGATGCCGGTGCCGAGTGCCGTGATCAGCGTGCCGATCTCCGCCGAACCCAGCATGCGGTCGAAGCGCGCGCGCTCCACGTTCAGGATTTTGCCCTTCAGCGGCAGGATCGCCTGGTTCTTGCGGTCCCGCCCCTGCTTGGCCGACCCGCCGGCGCTGTCGCCCTCGACGAGGAACAGCTCGGACTTCGCCGGGTCGCGCTCCTGGCAGTCGGCAAGCTTGCCGGGCAGGGTGGAGATGTCGAGCACGCCCTTGCGCCGGGTCAGTTCGCGCGCCTTGCGGGCGGCCTCGCGGGCGGCGGCTGCGTCCATCACCTTCTGGATGATCGCCTTTGCCTCGCGCGGGTGGGTTTCGAACCAGTGGCCGACGGCGTCCGCCACGGCGACATGAACAACCGGCTGGACCTCTGAGGAGACCAGCTTGTCCTTGGTCTGCGAGGAGAACTTGGGGTCGGGCACCTTGACCGACAGCACGGCGGTCATGCCCTCGCGCATGTCGTCGCCGACCAAGGCGAGGCTATCCTTCTTGCCCATGCCCTCGGCGTATTTCGTCACCACGCGGGTCAGCGCCTGGCGGAAGCCGGCCAGGTGGGCGCCGCCGTCGCGCTGCGGGATGTTGTTGGTGAAGCAGAGCATCGTCTCGTGGAAGCTGTCGTTCCAGGACAGCGCCAGCTCCACCTTGATCTCGCCAAGCGGGCCCATGCCGCTGCCGGCCACGTTGATCGGCGGGGAGACCACCGGGGTTTTGGCGCGATCGAGCCAGTTCACGAACTCCACCAGCCCGCCCACGTAGTGGAAGGCCACCTCCACCGGGGTTGCGGACCGTTCGTCGCGCAGCTTGATCACCAGGCCTGAGTTGAGGAAGGCCAGTTCGCGCAGCCGCCGCTCCAGCACCGCGAAATCGAACTCCACCTTGGTGAAGGTGCCGGTGGAGGGCTTGAACGTGACTTCCGTGCCGCCCGGCTGATCCGACGGGCCGACCACCGACAGCGGCGCCTCGGCATCGCCATGGCGGAAGCGGATGAAATGCTCCAGCCCGTTGCGCCAGATGCGCACTTCCATCCATTCGGACAGCGCGTTGACCACGGCCGCACCCACGCCGTGCAGGCCGCCGGAAACCTTGTAGGAGTTCTGGTTGAACTTGCCGCCGGCGTGCAGCTTGGTCAGTACCACCTCGGCCGCCGAGACGCCTTCCTCGACGTGGATGTCGGTCGGGATGCCGCGGCCGTTGTCGCGCACCGTGACGCTGCCGTCGCCGTTCAGGGTCAGGCTGACCCGGTCGGCATGGCCGGCCTGCGCCTCGTCCACCGAGTTGTCGATGATCTCGAAGGCCATGTGGTGCAGGCCGGAGCCGTCGTCGGTGTCGCCGATATACATGCCTGGGCGCTTGCGGACAGCATCCAGCCCGCGCAGCACGGAGATGGATGCAGCGTCGTACGCATCGTTCTCGGGGGCGGCGGCATCAGGCTTCGGCGCGGCGGTGTCAGTCATGCCGAAATGGTACTCCGGGGTGTCATGGGGAAGAGCTCAACATAATGGATTTCCTTGGCTTTGGCCAGTTTTGCCGCATCCTGGCGCCAGCATCGGCGGGGTGAAGTCGGGGTCCGGTTCAAGCCCCGAGCCGGTGGTGCGCAGTGCCTCGGCATGGCCGCGCAGCGGGGCGAACACGCCTGCGTCGGTCCCGCTCACGAACACCTGCGCCGGCGTGCGCAGCAGGGCATCGAACAGCGCCGCGCGCCGGTCAGGATCGAGATGGACTGCCGGCTCGTCCAGCAGCAGCAGCGGCGCGAAGCCGCGCGCGGCGGCGAGCAGCCCGGCATGGGCCAGCACCACGCCGATCAGCAGCGCCTTCTGCTGCCCGGTGCTGGCCAGCGCCGCCGGCAGCCTGGTGGCGGCATCTTCCAGCCCCATGTCGCCGCGATGCGCGCCGAGGCGGGCCGAACCCTGGGCCGCATCGCCCGGCCGCCCGGCCGCCAGTTCCGCGCGCAGCCATTCCTCCACCGCCAGCGCCGGTTCTTCTGCCAGCCGTGCGGCAATCGGGCATTCCAGCACCAGCCGTGCCGCCGGGAACGCCCCTTCCGCCGGCGCCGCGTTCAGCCGCGCCACGACGCCCATTCGCGCCGCCGTGGCCGCCACGGCATGGCGGGCCATCGAATCCTCGAGCCCCGCGAGCCAGGCCGGGTCCCGCCGCCCTTCGGCCAGCAGCCGGTTGCGCCCGGCCATGGCGGTGTCGTGCGCCGCCACCTCGCGCGCGTGGGACGGCTCCAGCGCATAGACCAGGCGATCGAGGAAGCGCCGCCGCCCCGACGCCGCTTCCTGGAACAGCCGGTCCATCTGCGGTATCAGCCACACGGCGGCCACGCGCCGCGCCACCTCCGCCTGGCTGCGCGGCGGTGCGCCATCGAGCCGGAACGCGCGCCGGTCTGGACGGCCCTCGGGGACAGACCCGGTGCCGATGTCTATGGGCCCCTCCGGCGTGTCCAACCGCGCCGCGACCGCCCAGGCAGTGGCGCCGATGCGCTGTAGCTCGCCGATCCGCGCGCCGCGCAGCCCGCGCCCGGGCACCAGCAGGGAAATCGCCTCCAGCAGATTGGTCTTGCCGCTGCCGTTGGGGCCGTGCAGCACGGTGATCTGTGCCCGCGGCCGCCACGTGAGGGTCGCGTAGTTGCGGAATCCAGTCAGCGCGAGCCGGTTCAGCCGCAGCAGTGGCAGCGTGGTCATCACGCGATCACGGACATCACGCGCGCCGGCGGGCCATGCGCGGCGGAATCAGACCCGCATCGGCATCAGCACATACAGCGCGCTGGCGTCCGCGCTGTCCAGCACCACCGTAGGGGCGGCGCCGTCGGAGAAGCGGAACTCCACCACCTTCTCGATCTGGTCGGTGATGTCGTTGAGGTAGCGCGCCTGGAAGCCGATCTCGAGCGGCCCGGCCTCGTATTTCACCCGGTCGCCGTCCAGCTCCTCGCTCGCCGTGCCCTGCTCGGGGCTGGAGGCCGAGAGCACCAGCAGGTCGCGCGCCAGGGACATCTTCACCGGCCGCGACCGCTCCGAGGAAATGGCCGCCACGCGCGCCACCGCCTCGGCGAAATCCTGGCGGCCGACGCGCAGCACCTTGTCGTTGTCGCGCGGGATCACGCGCTCGTATTCCGGGAAGGTGCCGTCGATGAGCTTGCTGGTCAGCGTCACGGTGCCGACGCGGAACTGAATGCGCGTGTCCGACAGCGCGATCTCCACCTCGCCGCTGATCTCGTCGAGCAGCTTGCGCAACTCGCCGACTGTTTTGCGCGGCACAATCACCCCGGGCATCGCGCCCGCACCCTCCGGCAGCGGCTCCTCCACGCGGGCCAGCCGGTGCCCGTCGGTCGCGACCGCGCGCAGCACCTTCGCGCCATCGGACTCGGTCTGGTGGATGTAGATGCCGTTCAGGTAGTAGCGCGTCTCCTCGGTGGAGATGGCGAAGCGCGTGCGGTCGATCAGGCTCCGCAGCGTCTGCGCCGGCAGGACGAATTTGTGCGGCAGGGTGCCCGCGGTCATCGACGGGAAGTCGTCGGTCGGCAGCACCACAAGGCTGGTCGCATAGCGCCCGGCGCGCAGGGCGAGCTGGGCATCCCCACCGGGACAATCCAGTTCCACCACCGCGCCGTCGGGCAGCTTGCGCACGATCTCGTACAGCGTGGCGGCCGGCGCGGTGCAGGCGCCGTTGCGGCTGCTGTCAGCGGCAACGTCCTCGACGATGGCAATCTCCATGTCGGTGGCCGTCAACGTCAGCTTGCCGTCGCGCACCGCGATCATCACATTGGCAAGAATGGGAATGGTGTTGCGCCGCTCGACCACGCTCTGCACGTGCGCAAGGGCCTTGAGCAGGATCGCACGGTCGACCTTGAACTTCATCGCTTGATCCTCTGAGGGCCGAACCCCGACGCGCACACGATTCGGGGAAGCAGTTTACCGCGCTTTGCCGCGCCGCGAAACATGATGCCAAATTTCGCACAGCCGGACAGGTTCCGCCAAGGCGTGGCACTGCCAGGAATCATGATCAAGCAAAGAAGCGCTTCTTTTTTGAAAAAAAGAAGCAAAAAACTTCATCCCCTTGGACCTTGGCGGATGGAGATGCCGGGAAGGCTGGGCGTATCCGTTGGCTGAGGTGAAAGTTTTTTTGCTTCTTTTTGTTCACAAAAAGAAGATTCTTCTCTCGCTTCAGCTTTCCAGCATCCGCCGCAGCAACTCCACATCCTCGGCGAAGGCCGCATCGCGCTCGATCAGCTCCGTCACGCGCGACACGGCGTGCATCACCGTGGTGTGGTCGCGGTTGCCGAAACGGCGCCCGATTTCCGGCAGCGAGCGGCTGGTCAGCTGCTTGGCCAGGTACATCGCCACCTGCCGCGGCCGTGCCACCGCCCGCGCCCGTCGCGCGGAGGACATGTCGGAGGCGGATGTTCCAATGCTCGGCCACCCGTTTCTGGATCTCCTCGATCGTTACCCGCCGGTCATGCGCCTTGAGGATGTCGTGCAACACTTCCTGGGTGGTTTCGAGCGTGATTGCGCGGCCGAACAGGTTGGCGTGTGCGATCAGCCGGTTCAGCGCCCCCTCCAGCTCGCGGATGTTCGAGGTGATCTTGTGCGACAGGAACTCCAGCACCTTGGCCGGCACCGCCACGCCCGCGCGCGCCACCTTGGCCTCCAGGATCGACACCCGCAGCTCGAAGGTGGTGGCGTGCAGGTCGGCGACCATGCCGCTGCCAAGCCGCGTGCGCACCCGCTCCTCCAGCCCCGACAGGTCCGAAGGGGACTTGTCGGCGGACACAACGATCTGCTTGCCGCCCTCCACCAGGGCGTTGAAGGTGTGGAAAAACTCGTCCTGGGTGGCGTCCTTGTTGATCAGGAACTGCAGGTCGTCGATGATCAGCACATCGACGCTGCGCAGCTGATCCTTGAATTGGATCGTGCTCTGGCTACGGATCGCCGAAATGAACCGATACATGAACTTCTCGGCCGACATGTAGGCGACCGACACCGGCCCGCCCGGCCGGTCGGGAGCCGTCAGCTCCCAGGCGATGGCATGCATCAGGTGGGTCTTGCCGAGCCCCACGCCGCCATACAGGAACAGCGGGTTGAACCCTTGGCAGGCCGGCTGGGCGGCCACGCGCCGGGCGCAGGCATGGGCGAACTCGTTCGGCTTGCCGACCACGAAGCTGTCGAAGGTGAAGCGCGCATCCAGCGGCGCCTGCGTCGCATCGGTGGCGCGTTCGTCATGGCCGTTCCCCCGCGGTTCGGTCCTGGCGCTCTCGGGCCGCGCCTCGGCGCGAATGCCTGCGATCGTGCCGGGCGCCAGTGACGGCGGCCGCGGCGGCGGGGCCACGCTTTCGGCCAGGCCAATGCCGCCGCCATGGCCCACGCCCACCTCCACACGCCGGATCGCGGGCATCTGCTCCTGCCACAACACGGTCAGCCGATCGCCGAACTGCGCCCGCACCCAGTCGCGCAGGAAACGCGTCGGCAGGTGCACGGTAATTTCGTCGCCCTCGAGCCCAACCAGGGTCATCTGCCGCAGCCAGGTGCGGTATTCGACCTCGCCGACCTCCTGCTGAAGCCGGCCGCGGACGCGTGCCCATTGGGTGGCCAGCTGCTCGGTGGGAAACTGATCCATTATCGTGGAATGCTCCCCCTCGACGTCGCTGTTCATCACCATCGCCCGTTCTCCCAAGGGGGTCGCGCCGATCTGGCAGGAACCCGACCCCCCTGTCGCCGGCCGGGACAACCAGCCCCCCTTGGCGAGGGAGGGCTTGCCTGCCTAGGCCAGAGCCGGCCTGCCGAAGCGACGCCTGCTGACAGAGAAATGATTAGGCTGAAACCAGTTCCAAGGCAACGCCAAATCGCCACGTTTTGGCAACCGGCTGTCGCGGATCGGCCACAGATAAATAATCGGCGTGGGTTTTACTGGGGAACTACTACGGCGCCCGAGATGAATGCGCCAAGTGCTTGATCTGTTTCGGGCAGCCCTGCCGCGCAGGGGGGCGAGATGCCCGGGCAGGGGACTGGCCGAACGTGCCGCAATGCAGCACCAGCCGACCAGGGATCCCGCACCTGGATGCGTGCAGACCAGCCGGGTCGCGATGCACTGGCCAACCAGGCACATCGCGGCGCGGCACGGGTCGACCAGAAAAAGCTCAGGCGGCGGCCAACGCCTTCACGCGGGCCGACAAACGGGAAATTTTCCGCGCGACGGTGTTCCTGTGGATCACGCCCTTGCCGGCGGCGCGCTGCATCTCGGGCTGCGCCTCGCGCAGCGCCGCGGTGGCCGCGTCCTTGTTGCCGCTGGCAACCGCCGTCTCGACCTTCTTGATGAAGGTCCGCATGCGCGACGTGCGCGCCTTGTTCCGCTCGGCGCGGCGTTCGTTCTGGCGGATGCGCTTGCGGGCTGAGGCAGTGTTGGCCATGGGCTGATCGGGTTCCGGCTATGGGGCGGCGTGGAGAGGAAGGGCGAGGGCAGACAAATCCTACGGGCACGACGAAGCGCCGATAACGACATCATGCAGGCACATCGTCTCCGGCGGCAAGGGGCGCGTTCTATTGGGCTGCCCGCCGCAAGTCAAGGAAGCGTGCGCGGCGGGCCGTCTGGGGCCGGCAGAGCAGCCCTGCGCGCCCCCTTCGCGCCGCGTCATCCCTTGCCGAACTGCGGCTTCCTCTTCTCGGCGAAGGCCGCCATGCCTTCCTTCTGGTCCGCCGTGCCGAACAGCGACAGGAACAACCGCCGCTCGAACCGTACCCCCTCGGACAGCGTGCTCTCGAAGGCCCGGTTCACCGCCTCCTTGGCCATCGCCACCGAAACCGGGGACAGCGAGGCGAGCTTCTCGCCAACCTTGATCGCCTCGGCCACGAGGTCCGCCGCCGGCACCACGCGGCTGACCAGGTTGGCGCGCTCCGCCTCGCCCGCGTCCATCATCCGCGCCGTCAGCACCATCTCCATCGCCTTGCTCTTGCCCACCGCCCGCGTCAGCCGCTGCGTGCCGCCCGCCCCCGGGATCACGCCCAGGTTGATTTCCGGCTGGCCGAACTTCGCCGTGTCGGCGGCCAGGATGATGTCGCACATCATCGCCAGCTCGCACCCGCCGCCCAAGGCGAAGCCGCCGACGGCCGCGATCACCGGCTTCTGCACCCGCAGCACGGTTTCCCAGCGCTTGCCGATGAAATCGTCGAGATACACGCCGGGGTAGCTGCGCTCGCGCATCTCCTTGATGTCGGCGCCGGCCGCGAAGGCCCGCTCGCTGCCGGTCAGCACGATTGCCCCGATCGCCGGGTCGGCGTCGAAGGCCAGCAGCTGGGCCCCCATCTCCTCCATCAGCTGGTCACACAGCGCGTTCAGCGCCGTCGGCCGGTTCAGGCGGATCAGCCCGACCGGGCCGTGCGTCTCCACGATAATCATCTCGGGCATCGGTGCCTCCCTCGCTGGTGCCGTTTGGTAGCTAACGCTGCGTGCGCGGGCAATAGAAGGTGCTGCGCCCGGCCTGCACCATCCGCGCCACGCCCAAGCACCCCGGCGGGCCAGGGCAAGCGGGGCAGGGCGCCCCCTTCCGCCCATAGACCTTCCAGGCATGCTGGAAATATCCCAGCTCCCCATCCGGCTGCACATAGTCGCGCAGGCTCGATCCTCCGGCCGCGATCGCCTCGCCCAAGGTCGCCTTGATCTGCGTCACCAACCGGCGAACTTCCGCCCGCGTCGCGCTGCCGGCCAGCCGGTCGGGCGCCAGCCGGGCACGGAACAGCGCCTCGCACACATAGATGTTGCCCAGCCCCGCCACGATGCGCTGGTCGAGCAGTGCTGCCTTCAACGGTGTCCGGCGATGGGCCAGCGCCGCCCCCAGCACCGCAGCGTCGAACGCATCGTCCAGCGGCTCCGGCCCCAGCCCCGCCAGCAGCCGGTGCCCGTCCTCCGCCGCCGTCGCCACCAGGTCCACCGAGCCGAACCGCCGCGGATCGACGAAGCCCACCACCATCCCGTCCTCGGTCTCGATCGTCACGTGCTCGTGCGGCGGCATCGCGTTGCGCCCGGCCCGCTCGATCACCATCCGCCCGGACATGCCCAGGTGGATCAGCACGCTGTCCCCGCCCTCCAGTCGCATCAGGATGTATTTCGCCCGCCGCCGGAACGAGACCACCCGCGCCCCGGTCATCCGCGCCGCCAGCCCCGCCGGAAACGCGAAGCGCATGCCCGCCCGGTGCACCAGCGCGCGGCTGATCACCCGCCCCTCCAACTGGGCGCGCAGCCCGCGCATCACGGTCTCGACTTCAGGGAGTTCCGGCATCGCGGCCGACGCTATACACTCCCCCCCATGTCGGACAATCCCGCCCCCGAGAAGCCAGCAGGTCCCGCATCGGTCGATGCGGGGGCAACCACCCATTTCGGCTTCCGCGACATTCCCGTCGCCGAGAAGAAACCGATGGTGCGCGCCGTCTTCGACAGCGTGGCCCGCCGCTACGACGTGATGAACGACCTGATGTCCCTCGGCATCCACCGCGCCTGGAAATCCATCCTCACCACACGGCTGGACCCGCGCCCCCACCGCACCCTGCTCGACCTCGCCGGCGGCACCGGCGACATCACGCTGCGCTGGCGCCAGGCCGGCGGCGGCCCGGCCATCCTGTCGGACATCAACGAGGCGATGCTGACCGTCGGCCGAGAGCGCCTGCTCGGCCGCGCCCAGGTCGAAGGCGTCTCATTCCTGGTCGCCGATGCCGAGCAACTGCCGCTGCCCGACCGCGCCGTGGACACCGTCAGCATGGCCTTCGGCCTGCGCAACTGCACCGACAAGGACGCCGTGCTGGGCGAGGAACGGCGGGTGCTCAAGCCCGGCGGGCGCTTCATGTGCCTTGAATTCTACCGCGTCCAGGTCGCCGCCCTCGCCCCACTCTATGACGCCTGGTCGTTCAAGGTGCTGCCCCGCATCGGCCAGGCCGTCGCCAACGACGCCGAAAGCTACCGCTACCTCGCCGAAAGCATCCGCATGCACCCCGACCAGGACACGCTCGCGGCCATGATGGGCCGCGCCGGCTTCGCGCAGGTGCGCGTGCAGAACCTCGCCGGCGGCATCGCGGCCATCCACAGCGGCTGGCGCCTGTGATCGGCCGCCCATGATCGGCCCCCAATGATCGGCCCCCCATGATCAGCAAGCGCATCCTGCTCATCGTCGCCGGCGGCATCGCCGCCTACAAGGCGATCGAGCTTGCCCGCCTTATCCGCAAGGCGGGCGGCCATGTCACCTGCGTGCTGACCAGGGGCGGCGCGCAGTTCGTCACCCCGCTGACACTCCAGGCGATCAGCGAGAACAAGGTGTTCGAGGACATCTTCTCGCTTTCCGACGAGAACGAGATGGGCCACATCCAGCTTTCCCGCGCCGCCGACCTCGTGGTGGTGGCGCCCGCGACCGCCGACCTGCTCGCCAAGATGACCCACGGCCTCGCCGACGACCTCGCCTCCACCGTCCTGCTGGCCACCGACAAGCGCGTGCTGGTCGCACCCGCGATGAACGTGCGCATGTGGGACCACCCCGCGACGCAGGCCAACATGGCCACCCTGCGCGCCCGCGGCGTGGCGGTCATCGGCCCGGACGAGGGGGCGATGGCCTGCGGCGAATTCGGCCCCGGCCGCCTTGCCGAGCCCCCCGCCATCCTCGCCGCGATCGAAACCCTGCTCGCCCCCCCCATCTCATCGTTGGCCGCCCAGCCGCTCGCCGGCCGCCACGTGCTGGTCACCAGCGGCCCGACCCACGAGCCGATCGACCCGGTGCGCTACATCGCCAACCGCTCCTCCGGCCGCCAGGGCCACGCGATTGCCGCCGCGCTCGCCGCCCTCGGCGCCCGCGTCACCCTGGTCAGCGGCCCCGTTGCCGTCCCCGACCCCCAAGGCGTCACCGTCCGCCGCGTCGAGACCGCCCGCCAGATGCTGGGCGCCTGCGAAGCCGCCCTGCCGGCCGACGTCGCCATCTTCGCCGCCGCCGTCGCCGATTGGCGCGTGGCGTCCGAAGCCGAGTTGAAGCTGAAGAAAACCCCCGACGGCGCGCCTCCCGCCCTGGCGCTGGTGCCCAACCCCGACATCCTCGCCACCATCGCCACCGGCCCCCGCCGCCCGCGCCTGGTGGTAGGCTTCGCCGCCGAGACCCACGACATGCTCGCCCACGCCCAGGACAAGCGCCGCCGCAAGAACGCCGACTGGATCGTCGCCAACGACGTCTCCCTCGGCACCGGCATCATGGGCGGCACCGAAAACGAGATCCACCTCGTCACCGAAGCTGGCATCGAGCCCTGGCCACGCCTCGGAAAGGACGAGGTCGCCGCCCGCCTCGCCCACCGCATTGCGGAAGCGCTGGGCATCGCAAAGGCCCTGGCATGAAAATCCCCGTCCAGGTCAAGCGCCTGCCGCACAGCGAAGGCCTCCCGCTGCCGTCCTATGCCACCCAGGGTGCGGCCGGCATGGACCTCCTCGCCGCCGTCACCACCCCCCTCACCCTCGCCCCGGGTCAGCGCACCCTCGTGCCCACGGGCCTGGCCATCGCCCTGCCGCCGGGCTTCGAGCTGCAGGTCCGCCCCCGCTCCGGCCTCGCGCTCAAGAACGGCATCGTCCTGCCCAACAGCCCCGGCACCATCGACGAAGACTACCGCGGCGAACTCCAGGTCATCGTCATGAATGCCGGCCAGGAACCCTTCACCATCGAACGCGGCATGCGCATCGCCCAGGCCGTCCTCGCCCCCGTGGTCCGCGCCGACTGGTCGGAGGTCGTCGAACTTGATGTCACCGCACGTGGAGCCGGTGGGTTCGGCAGCACCGGGACGCGGTAATACCGACACCCGGGATGGCCGAATGTTCCGGCCGTTCGGGGGTTGGTATCGCGCGGGGATAGCCGGTATAAAGCGAGGGCTCCCTCTACCCTCGCTCCCGCAGGCGGCTCGGCAGCAGCTCCCCCTGCGCCTTCAGCACCGGATACGCCGCCGCCGCCACCAGATGCGCGTTCACCTGCTTGAGGTCGCGCAGAACGTCCAGATGCAGCGCCCCCGCTTCGGCGCGCTCGGCCTGCCCCGCCCGCAGCCGCGCGAAATGCGCCTGCGTCGCCAGGTCCTCTGCATCGCGGAACAGCTCCTTCTCCGCCGCCAGCGCCCGGGCCCCGCGCACATCCTCGGTCATAAACACCGCACCGGCCGCATGCAGGTTCGCCACCAGCCGGTCCACCAGCGCCAGCAGCGTCGCCTGGTCCGCCGCCGAGAATTCGAGCCGGCGCTTCAGCCGCTTGGCCGCCGCCCCCATCAGGTTGCGCTCCACCACATCGGCCGCATGCTCCAGGTTGTGCGCGAACACCAGCACCTCCTCCACCCGCTGATGGTCCGCTTCTGCCATCGCCGCGGCATCGAGCCCGGTCAGGTAGGCCTTGATCGCCGTGTTCAGTCGGTCGACCACATCGTCCAGCCGCCGCGCCGCGTCGATCGGCCGCCGATCCGGCTTCTCCAGCGCCTCGCGCAGCCCCGTGAGCATCGCCTCCAGCACATCCGCCAGCCGCAGCGCCTCGCGCGCCGCCGCCCCGATCGCCACCATCGGCACCTCGCGCGTCGCCTCGCGCAGATACAGCGGCCGCGCCGGGTCCACCGCCTCCACCCGGTCGGGGAACACCCGCCGCAGCAGCGCCGCATAAGGCCCGAGCAGCGGCAGCATCACCGCCGCCAGCGCCAGGTTGAACCCGGTATGGAACAGCGCCACCAGCCGCCCCGCGTCGCCCACCAGCGGCACCAGCACGCCGGCCAGCGGCCCAAGCCCCGCCAGCACCGCCACGCATCCCACCGCGCGCAACAGGAAATTCCCGATCGACAGCCGCCGCGCCGCGGGCTCGCCCCCTTCCGACCCCTCCAGGATCGGGTTCACCGCCGTGCCCAGGTTCGCCCCCAGCACCAGCGCCATCGCCGCCGTCGGCTCCACCAATCCGTTGGTCGCCAGCGACATCACCAACAGCACGACGGCAATCGACGAATGCGCGGCCCATGTCACCACCGCCGCCACCAGCACCGCCAGCACCGGCTCGGCCGCCAGCATGTCCAGCGCAGCCCGCAACCCCGGTGTCGCCCCGAACGGTGCCACCAGCCCCAGCAGCAAGTGCAGCGACAGCAGCACGAGCCCCAGCCCGATTGCCACCCGCCCCAGGTCGCGCACCCGCTCGCTGCGCCCGCGCCGGAACATCAGGAACCCGGCCAGGAACAGCGCCGGCGCCACCCCCGCCACATGGAACGACAGCACCTGCACGATCAGCGTCGTGCCCACCCCGGCCCCCAGCAGCACCGCCAGCGCCGGCACCAGGCCCACCAGCCCCGCCGCCGCGAACCCCGCCACCATCAGCCCGGTCGCCGTGCTGCTCTGCAACACCGCCGTCACCCCCAGCCCCGCGGCAAAGGCTGCCAGCCGCCCACGCAACGCGCCGCCCAGCAACCGCCGCAAGTCCGGCCCGAACGCCCGCTGCACGCCGGTCTGCACCATGCGCACGCCCCACAGCAGCAGCGCCACCGTTCCGGCCAGGTCCAGCAGCGCCAGCGGAAACCCCATCGCCTTCCCCTTCTAATCAGCTACCATGCGCGCGCGCCGCGATTGCGCCAAACCACAGTTCAGGGATGCGCGCCATGAACCTCCGCCCCTTCCGCATCGCCATCCCCGATGCCGACATCGCCGACCTGCACGCCCGCCTCGACCGCACCCGCTGGCCCGACGATGTGAACGACGACGACTGGGGCTGGGGCACCCCGCTCCCCTGGCTGCGCAAACTCGCCGACCATTGGCGCCACCGCTTCGACTGGCGCACCCAGGAAGCCCGCCTCAACGCGCTGCCGCAGTTCCTCGCCACTATCGATGGCCAGGACATCCATTTCGTCCACCTGCGCGGCAGCGGGCCGAACCCCATGCCCCTCCTGCTGATCCACGGCTGGCCCGGCAGCTTCGTCGAGTTCGAGAAAATCGCCTCCCTGCTCACAAGCGGCCAAGACAGCTTCGACCTCGTCATCCCCTCGCTGCCGGGCTTCGGCTTTTCCGCCCGCCCAACCGCCCCGGGCATGTCCCCCGTCGCCATCGGCCGCTTGTTCGCCAAGCTCATGGCCGGCCTCGGCTACACGCGCTACGGCGCCCAGGGCGGCGACTGGGGCTCGGCGATCGCCACCGCCGTCGCGCAATCCGCCCCCGGCCAGGTCGCC
>JANPIH010000141.1:0-15647 GCA_031424895.1 Rhodospirillales bacterium | reverse complement strand
GGCTTCAATGAGGCCCCGGCATTTCTGCCGGGGAAGGGGCGGTACCAAATTCACCTTCAACGCCAACCACTTGCAACAGATGAGTCGAGCGCTGCCGGTCAGCCGCCCTTTTCGTTGCGCCGAGCGTTCACCCGCGGACAGCCAGCGCCATGCAAGTGCCTGATTCACCGCTTCAAACAACGTTGCGAGCACTCCCGGCCTTTCTGGTGCCACCGCAGCGCTCGCGTCGCGCCGGCAGCATACACCGCGAACCCGGCCGGCAGCATCATACAATGACGGGTCGCCGTTCCACGGGTTCGAAGCTCTTGCCCAGGCTCGACACCCGTGGCTTCACCTCGTCCGCCGGCCCCAGGTCGAGGAACAGCACGTGGTCCTGGTTGTTGTTAATGATCTCGGCGAGGGCAGCGCGCAATTCCACCATCCCGCGGCGCGAAAGGCGGCACTGGAACACCGACAGCTGCAGCCATTCGCCCCGCCCCTTCATCACCCGGAACACGCGCCGCCACCGCTTCTGGTCACTGACATCGTAGGTCACGATCCAAAGGTGCTCCCCGCCCCGCATATCGTTGCCTATCGCGGCGTGATGTGCGGCATTTGGGGGATCTCGCCTGCCAGGAAGCGGCCCAGCAGTCGCGCCTGAACCTCGAACAACCGGCGATAAGAGACCCGGTAGCCGAAGACCGGATGCGTGATCTCCTGGTCCAGTCGTCGTTCGAACGTCGCGATGATCGCGCGCCGGCCGGGCGGGGTCAGCGCGGCGGCGCCCGCGCGCAACAGCACATGCTCCGGCCCGACCTCGCCATTGTTGAGCGCGAGCAGCACCGCGCTGTCGGCGACCAACGGCCGGAACGGCTCCATCATGTCCAGCGCCAAGGCCGGCCGGCCGTAGCGCGGCTGGTGGTAGAAGCCGCGATAGGCATCCAGCCCCACCGCCGAGAGCTGGGTGGTCCAGGCCCGCGCCAGCATGGCATAGGTGAAGGACAGCAGCGCGTTCACCAGGTCGGTCGGTGGGCGACGGTTGCGGCCCTGCCACTCGAAGGGTCCCTCGCCGAGAATCCCGGGCGCGATGCAGGCGGCGAAGCCCTCGAAATACCGGCGGGCCGACATTCCCTCAATACCGAGCAAGGCAGAAAGGTCGCGGGCCGCCTCCGTCTCCTGGCGATCGCGGTCGAGCATGGCCAGCAGCGTATCGGGCGGTGCCTCGCCGCGCCAATTGCGCCGCAGCAAGGTGCGGGCGTTGCGGATCTTGGCCGCCACCAGGCCGCGCGCCAAGCGCAGGCAGAACCCGTCGTCGAAGCTCTGCCGCCACTGATGCGCGCGAACCTCCACGTTGCGATGGCCGATACCGACGGTATGGCCCAGGAACCAGCCACCATGGCTGTGCCAGCTCACCGGGATCTCGCGCCGCATCAACTCGTGCAGGGCCGGTGTGGTCAGGCTGGCATTGCCATAGATGACGAGTTGCGACATCTCGGCGAGGCGCGCGCTCGCGACCTTCGCGCCCTCGACCGAGACTTCCAGCGTGTCGCCATCCTTGCCGATGCGGGCACGATGCTCCTGTACCACCATCGGCAGCGCGTCGGCACGGGCGACCGCCAGCGGCCGCGGCTCGATGCGGCCGGTCCGCAGCCAGGACACCTCGTCGGGCAGGCAGATGGCGACAAGGGAACAGCGCGGGCATTTGGGGCTGTCTTCCAGCGGCGGCGGGATGTGGCCGGACGCGGCCATGAGGCGCATGCTGTGCACCGCCTTCAGCACCTCGGCGTGCAGGTCGTCGTCTAGCAGCACAGGCACCCGTTCGCGGCTTTCGGCGAAATACAGGATGCCCTCGTCGCAGTTGTAGCCATGCTCGCGCAGCAGCAGGATCTGCAGCCCGACCTGCACGCGCTCGGGCAGATAGGCCGAACGCTCGACATGCGGGCGGCGGCCCCGCTTGGTGTCGACGGGGCGAACCTCGCCGTCCTCCCCTTCGACCAGGTCGAGCTTGGCGATCACGCCGAGTGTCTCGGAGGCGAGGGTGATGGAGCGGGCGTGGATGCGTGTGTCCTCGTCCACTGCATCGGCGCCCGGCATCGCGCCGCGCGCGTCCTCGGTTCGGCGATGCGCGAAGCGGCCCTCGGCAGTGTCAGCACTGTCGGCCCACTCGCCCTGCACCCACTCGAGATAGGCGAGGCGCGGGCAGTAGACGAACTCGTTCACCATGCGGGCGGGGAGCAGGGGAACCTCGGCGCCGGCGGCGAGTGGGTAAGCAAGGGCGAGTTCTGGTTGTGGTGGCGGGTCGGTCATGGCACGTGCGGCGGTGCCATCACACGACCTCCGCGCGGGTGAAGTTCATGAACTTGCCGTTGGCGATGCGGCGGGCGCGGCGGCGCTCGACGACGCCGAGGTGGCGGATGCCCGCCGTATCGCCCGAGACTAGTCCCGGATGCCCCAGCATTGCCTGGATGGCAGCGAGCGATGCCGCGCGGTTCCAGATCGGCCAGCTTATCCCAAGCGTGCCGTCCGGTCCGTGCTCGGCGCCCAAGGTCAGGAACCGCACGCCCCGGCGCCGCACCACCGCGGCACCGGGCAGGGCCGCAAGGCCAAGGCTGGCCAACCGGTTCGCGCCATGCACGGTGCGTCCGGCATCACCGGAGGGATTCTTGAACCGCATGGCGTATCGGCGGTCTTCCGCTGGGTCCCAGCGGAACCCGTCCGTCTCGTCGATCCTTAACCAAGGCTCGAACAGCGCAGCCAAAAGATAGGTCGGTGCGTTGAGATCGGGCGGCGGGCGGCGTTTCGCCATGGCCTTGGGGAGCGCACCGCGCGGCACGTCCACCAACCGCGTCAGGAAGTGTTGATGCCCCTGGCCGAACATGGCGCAGAGCGGAGCGGCGAGTATGCGGCCGTCGTCCTTTAGCGCCGCATCGCTGAACAGGCTGCCCAGCAATGCCATGCGGCCGGATGCCTCCGGTCTAGCGGCCGCCTCCAGCAGTGCTCTTGCCCGCGTGCTATCGAAGGCGAGGTCCTTCTCGCCGCCGAAATCGTGATCTTGGGCCAGCGCGATGCACCCCACGGCCGCCTTCTCCGCCACCTGTTCCGGCGTCGCAGCTTCCCGCAGGGTCAGCACCGGGCGCAGTGGCACACCCGTCCAATGGGCGCGTGGGCGCCAGCCGGCGGCCTCCAGCGCCCGCAACAAGCCCAACAAGGCGAGGAAGGCCAGCAGATTGTCCGGCTCCAACCCGTCCAGCCGGTGCGTTGTCATCGCGGTCATAAGCCTGCCTCCGCCGAGGCGCGGTGATCCGCAATCCGCAGCACCGCCTCCATCCGTGCCAACTCCCACGGACCGTAGCGGGCCTTGAGGGTTTCGAAGATTTGCGGCCAGTCCTGGTCGCGGAACTGGAAGTCCAGCCGCTGGGGGCCAGGCGCATCGGCGGGATCGCGCGGATCATCGTGCGGAAACAGCGGACGGCCATGGCCGTGATGCGTGCCGATCAGCCACAGCACCAGTTCAGGGTCATATGCTTCGGCGAACTGCGGATCGCTCAAGGCCCGTGTCACCGATTGAGCCTCATGCCGCCAGCGCTCGGGCAGGCCGGACTGGCGTCGTGCGGCGATGGTGGCCTCGCGGGTCAGCACACGGCCGGACTTGGCCAGCGGTTCGCCGGCCCGCAGCGTCGCCAGCAATCGGTCCCCGCCGAACAGCATGGCCTGGAAGCGCGGATCCTCCTTGCCCGCATCGTGCAGTGACGCCGCCAGGGCCAGATCCGTGACCCGCTGGGCTGATAGGCCGGCGGAGGTGGCGAAGGCGCAAAGCTTCGCCACCACGGCCGCGCGGTGCGCCACCAGCGTGACGGGCTGTGCGGCGACCGAGCCGGTCGCATCATCCTCCGTAACGGCGGCCCAGCCATCCCGTTGCGGGCCGAGCAACACCGCGCCGGGATAGTCCGCAGGGCGGAGCATGCGCCAGCCCACTGTCCCCTCGATTATGCCGGCCGTAACCAGTTCCTCCAGGCATTCGCGTTCATCCAGCCCGGCTTCCGGCGCGAGGATCGCCGCAACGCCGGACCAACCCGGCAAATCCGGGTGCAGCCGTCGAATGATACGGCGGCCGACGGGGCGCTGGTTGCCCAGGTCGCTCACAGCATTGCTGGATGCGGGGTTCCAGCCGAATGGATCGCAACCGCCGTAGCTGGACGGCACGATGATCACATCGCCCGGACGCAGCGCCGCCGCCGGGATCGCCCCCGTTGCTGGCGCGTCGGCACCGGCCCAGCGCAAGGCGCGGCGAGGAACAGCCGCACCCTCCCCCGCCACCTCGCCGGGCGCGCCTTCAAGGTCGGAAGTCTCGCCCGCCGCCTTCGCATCGCGGCCGAGCCAGGCGCGCGCCGCCCACAGCGGCACGGCCAGCGTCTCCCCGGCATGCGGTGGCGCCAGTTCTACCCAGGACACAGCCTTGTCCAAGTTATCCTCAGCCACATCAGCCCGATAGACGATCGAGACATCCGCCGACCCGGCCTTTGGCCCATGCAGGAACGCCGCGATCGCCGGGTCCACCGCAGGGATCGGCGCGGTCCAGGACAGCAACAGCACATCCGTGGGGCGCAGGATGGGCGCCTGCTGTGTCTCTGTGGACAGAGTACCCACCACCTCCGGCGCCGCCGCCAGCCAATGGTCCAGCGCGACGATGCCGAAATCGACTGTTGCCTCGCCGTTCCTCGGCGGCTTGCCTGCCTGCGCGCAGAGCCAATCCCAGGTTTTCTTCGTCCGGTCACCGTAGATCGGGTCCTTGGCTCTTGCCGCGATCTCATCCTTGGCTGCAACAATCACTGCGCTGGCGTCGATATCGCGTCCCGCGCGGTTCAGACGGCCGAAGCGCTGCCGCAGCGAATCTAGCGGTGCGGCCTGCGTCACCATAGCGTCGAAATCGAAATCTGCGCCGGCTTCGATCGTCTGGGTGGCCACGATGATCAGGGAACGCCCCTCCCGCGCGGCACCCAGCCGCAAACGCGCCCCGTACTCAGCCATCAGCGCATCGCGATCAACGCCGCGTATGCGCCCGGTGAGCAGAAGAAGATCCGCATCCGTGCCAATCAACGCATCGAACACCGCGCGCGCCAAAGCCACGCGGTTCACCACGACGGCGATGCTGCGCGGCAGTCCTGACTTCAGCAGTCCCTTGGCCGCATCGGTGAAAGCCCTTGCATGCTCCGGCGTCCCGGCCTGCACCGTCAGCGGGCGTAGTGCCGCTGGCTTCGGCGCTTCCAGCCGCGTCTTCATTATACTGTCGGCACGATCCTCGTCATTCAGTGCGAAGCGTGCGCCGCGGGTATCCTGCGTCGCCGAGAGAGTCACAAATCCCCAGGGGCCGGGCGGATCTGCGCACCAAGGCGGCGCGCGATAGCTAGCGATCCGCCGCAGAGTCTGCGCGAAGGGCGTCGCGAGATGCGCTTCGTCCAGCAACAGCAGACAGTCAGCGCCGAGCAACCCTGCATGGACTGGCTTCATGCTGTCGGAAAGACCGTAGCCGCGGAACAGTAGGCGCGATCCCACTTGGTCCACCGTGGAGCACAAGATGGTCGGTTGGCCAGGCGAGCGCGCCCAGTCCTCTTCCCGAGGGAGGCCGCCGCGCAAGCGGGCCACCATCAGAGGCGGCGCGCCGGGTCCGGCCAGATGCCGCAGCCGCGCCGCCATCCGGCCCAGCGGCGTATCGCCCATGGCTGCGGAAAGGGCGCGCGCGATGGTCTCGGCGCGGTCGGCGGCGGCATCGACGATGATTCGGCGATCCACTACGAAGGCGATGCGCAGCGCTGCCAGTCGGTTCACGCCACCATTGACCTGCAAGGCAAGATGAAACAGCGCCGCGTCGATCGCTGCCGTCTTCCCGGATCCGGTCGGTAAGTCGAGTGCATCCGGCCAGCCACCACCCGCTGCGAGACGTTCCACCAGCCGACGTTGCCAGGGAAAGGGCGGCGTGCCGTGCATAGCGGCGAAGATCGCAGGGAACTCGGATACGTCCAGCGGCGGCAGGGTCATTCCGGCGCGGCTTCGCGCAGCGGCAGACAAAGGCCGAGGCCCACAAAGCGCCCCGCGCCCAGCAGGACCGGCCCGGCGACCGGCGCCTCAAACTCGATCACAGCATGTGTCAGGCGCCGGCCCGCGAGTGGTGCGGGCAAGCGCCAGCCTGTCCAATCCGGCGAGCCTGCACCCGGCCGCGCAGAGGGCGCGCCGCGGATTGCCGTATGCTTGCCGGCAACGACACGAAGTGGCTTCGGCAGGCCGATGCGTTCGCAGGCGGCGGCGATCGACGCCTCCGCGTCACCAACGGCTTTGGGGTGGCGATCGAGCGCGATGGGCGTGACGCTGGCCCAGATCCGCGCAATGTCCACATAGCGATCGGGCCGCAGGGACTTCGCCTCAGGCAGCGCTTCGCGCCGTACATGCCACATCGTGCCGCCAGGAAGCCGGAGTTCAAGTTCCAAACTCTGCGCCCCCGCCTTGTTGATCCGCGCCAGGGCCTGGAATAGCCCGGCTTCCTCCACAGAGGTGGCTTCGAGCGCGCGTGGCAGGCTCAGCGCGATCCCCATCAGCCGCCCCTGGGACCACGCCCAACCCGCATCCAGCAGCGGCAGCGCCGCGAGATGCGGCGTGTCCAGGGGCGCGCCATCCGCCGCATGCCCGGACACCCAGGCAGGCGCCGGGTGCGGTTGGTAGCCGGACTGCACAGTCTTCAATAGGGTCTTGGCCCACAGTGCCCCGCCCACAGCATCCGGGCGCCAGCCGCCGGCATGGGCAAATACGATCCAATCTGCACCGAAGACACTCGCCGGGCGCGCGGGAGAAGCGGCTTGAGTTGGCGCGAGGTTGACCCCGGGTGCCGGTCGTTGGCCGGCCGCGAAGGCTCGCTCCAACTCTGCGAGACGGCCCGCATAGGGAACACGCCGCGCGGCCACCCCGGTGCCCATTTGCTCCACACGTTGCACAGTGCAGCGGACCAGAGAGGACGAGTGACCGAGATAGGAGGTATCCCGCGCAAGCGCTTCGAGTGCTTCGAAAACAGCGGCGGCCGGCTCCTCGGACCAGAGCCAGCGAACAATCGGATCGTGTGGCACGCAGGCCGGGAAGCGGCGTTCCTGCCGCCGGCGGCGCTCGGGTAGGACCGTGATGGCCGTGGCGGCATCGTCGTTCGGCGGGACAAAGACCTTCGGGCTGGTGCGCCAGGCGACTGACGACGCCTCGATCACGGGAGGCTCGGCACATTCCAGCCACTCTAATGCGGCCCGTTCGTCCGCCCGCATGCCATGTGCGGCCCAGGTGGCGATCAGGGCGGAGAACAGCCGGTCGGGCTGCGGCGGCCAATCGGGCGCGTCGCCGCGGTCATTGGCGGCGCGCGCAACACCGGTGAGGTATTCAACCTCAACTGCCAGCATCATCGACCTCGGCTTCATCGGCCAGGGCTTTGTTCATGCTCTCGCGCACGATGTGGACCAGTTTCTCCTGTGGCAGCAGGCGCACGGGTTCGGCGGCCAGGGTGAACCCTGCCGCCCGCGCGGCGAGGACAGCTTCGGCGTAGAGTTCTGCGGCTTCAGCGCGGGTCAGTTCAAGAGTCGTCACGGTACCGTCGAAGCCGACAATCTCCAGCGGCGCAGGGCCATCACAGACTAGGTCGCAGCGTGAACGCAGCGCGTAGCCCTGTACATCCTGCTCGATCAGAGCCAACAGGCCGAGCGCTGCGATCAGCGCCCGCGCCGCATCGTCGCGCGCGGTGGAGCCGCCGAAGCGCAACCGGCGCAGGCCTGCGAGGGTGATGACGGCGGTCTGCTCGGCATAGGCACAGGTGATGCCGAGGGGGGTGACGGAGGGCTTGATGTTGCCGTGATTGACCTCCGATGGCTTGACCCGCTTGGCGCCCTGTCCAGCGGCTGCCTCGGTGATGTGCCACCCTGCATCGGCTTTGAAGACCTCGACACTGCTGAGCACGCCGAGCGGGTCAATACGGCTTCCGGTGCGCTGCCCGGCCGTTCGCACTTCGACCTCGCCGCTACGCCGGTCTGGTGCCATCTCCTCCACCGGCACATCGACGCCGATGATCTCCGATACGATGGCGCGGGTGAATTTGGCGCCCAGGCCCCCGCCCCCGCCGGTGGAGTTCCAGGCGCCGAACAAGAGTGCACTGGGCGATGCTTCCAGGATCGCGCTGGCATCGCGCAGCGTCGCTCGGCGCAGCGCATCACCGAGATCAGTCTTCAAAAACACCACGCCATCCAGCATGCTGTCACGCAGAATGGCGTCGAACACCCGATGCGGCGCCTCCAGCGAACTGATGGCGCCGATGCTGTTCAAACCGCTCGGTGCAAAATCCACAACCACGCGCGGCAGCGCGATCCGCCCCGCCTCCGCGGCACGGAGCAGCGCCTCCTCCAGCCGGTTGGCCTGCGACTGCACGCTATCAATCAGCACACACCAAGCCTCGCGGCCGTCGACACGCCGTCGCTCGAACACATGCCGCGGCGGCGCATTCGGATCAGCCTTCTTGGCGCTGTCCGACGGTGGATAGGTCGGCGGAAACAGCTTGTCTCCTGCGCCACCGGCGGGTTGCAGCCGCCGCCGCCGCCGGAACGCAGATGAGTCCCGAACCAGCGCCACAAGCGCCGTATGTGTCATCCCCACCGTCGTCAGTCCCCAAATATTACATGACGATACTATGGACTGCGGCTATAACGATGCAAGAGATCTCGCATATTTTCACTCCACCGCCACCCCCTCCATCAACCCCGCTAACGTCAGCCTCTCCCCCTGCCGCCCATCCAGGATCGCCTCGACCACGTCCGGCGCAAGCAGCGTCAGCCGCAGCACCCGGCACAGGTAGGAGGCGTTGATCTTCTCCGCCGCCGCCAATTCCTTGATGGTGCTGTAGCTGCCGTCTTCCAGAAGCCGTCGCCAGCGGAAGGCTCGGGCCAGCGCCTTGACCAGTGTAACGTCCACCCGCGCCGGCATGGCGAGCACGTCGGGCGCGATCATGGTCTTCCGGCCACCACGCTTGCGGACCTTGAGCGGAATGCGGATCGTCACCATCTGCGCGGTGCCGGTCATGCGGCGTGCCGATCCGCAGTGGGTCGCGCCTGCATCTCGCGCACGAGCCCAGCCAGCCCGTCCATCCGCAGCCGCACCTCGGCCCCCTCCTCACCGATCTCGACCCGATCCACCAGCAACCGGACAATGCGCGCCTGCTCGGCCGGGAACAGCTCGTCCCACAGCGGCGCGAAGTGACCCAGCGCCGCTACGATCTCGGCCTCGGTGATGCCCGGCAGCGTGGCGCCGGCGGCGCGCCAGGTGCCAACCACCACCTCCGGCTGCTGCAGCAACACCTTCACCTGTGCCAGCACCAGGGCCTCGAGGTCGCCGGCCGGAACCCGCGCGATCGCCGGTCCATCGCCGGCGCCCCCCTTGAGCACCGCCTGGCTGACGTAGTACCTATATATCTGCCCGCGCTTGCCGCGCGTGTGGCTGGGCGACATGGCGCGGCCGTCGGCGCCGAAGACCAGCCCCCGCAGCAGCGATGGCGTCTCCCCTGCCGAATGGTTGCGCCGGACCCGGGGGCTGACCTGCAGCACGGCGTGGACGGCGTCCCACGCCTCCTGGCTGACAATCGCCTCGTGCTCGCCAGGGTGCGGCGTGCCCTTGTGCACCGCCTCGCCGATATAGATTCGGTTGCTCAGCAACCGGTACAGGTCGGCCTTGGTGAGCGGCTTGCCGCGCTTGGTCGTCACCCCCTCGGCGCGCAGGATCTGTAGCAGCTTGGTGCCGGACTGCAGTTCGACGAACCCCGCGAAGATCCGCCGCACTTGCGCCGCCTCGGCCTCGTTGACCACCAGCTTGCGGTCCTGGATGTCATAGCCGAGCGGCGCCCAGCCGCCCATCCACATGCCGCGGCGGCGCGAGGCGGCGAATTTGTCGCGGATTCTTTCGCCGATGACCTCTCTTTCGAACTGGGCGAAGGAGAGCAGGATGTTCAACGTCAGCCGCCCCATCGACGTGGTGGTATTGAACGCCTGTGTCACCGAAACGAAGGTCACGCTGTTGGCGTCGAACACCTCGACCAGCCGGGCGAAGTCCATCAGGGCGCGGGACAGCCTGTCGATCTTATAGACGACCACCACGTCCACTAGCCCGGCCTCAATGTCGGTGAGGAGGCGCTTCAAGGCAGGCCGCTCCAGGGTGGCGCCGGAGATGCCGCCGTCGTCGTAGCGGTCGTGCATCGCCACCCAGCCCTCGCTGCGCTGGCTGGAGACGTAGGCTTCGCAGGCGTCGCGCTGGGCGTCGAGCGAGTTGAACGCCTGGTCCAGCCCCTCCTCGCTCGACTTACGGGTGTAAATCGCGCAGCGGAGCTTGCGGACGCTGGCCGGCATGGCCGCGGTATCGGCCGGTGCGCGCTTCATGCCGCCGTCACCCGGCTGCGCAGGCCGAAGAAAAGCAGCCCGTTCCAGCGCGTGCCGGTGATGTGCCGCGCGATCGCAGACAGCGACTTGTAGGGGCGCCCCTGGTACTCGAACCCGTCCGCCCGCACGGTGACGGTGTGGGCGATGCCCTGATACTCCCGCACCAGCCGGGTGCCGGCGAGCGGACGGTCGCCGCGGGTGCGGCGCACTGTGACCTTGCCACCGCTGAACTGCTCACCCAGGGCTTCAAGGCGGGCCACGGTCTCGGGCTTCAGGCCGCCGAAGGCGAGTTCCTGCACCCGGTAGGCCAGCCGGCTTTCCAAGAAGCGGCGGTTGTAGGGAGGTGGCTCGGCGCCGAACAGCACACGCCATTCCTGCTTCAACGCCGGGGTGGTGGCGGTTTTCAGGGCGGTCAGGCGGGCCAGGACGCTGTCCCTGGCGATGGTGGAGGTCGGCTCGGTCATGCGGGTCTCCGCGGTTTCGGTTTCGCATGACCGCGTTGGTCGGGGAGGAAGTGAAGCGAACTCTCTCCAGTAGGTTCAGATACTTGCCTTGACTGCAGCCGGTACTCGCGGTCGCGCAGCCGCACCAGCCCGCGGGCCAGGAGGTCGCAGACCTCGCGGAGGTGGGGTGGAAGGTGGGGATTGGCTGGCCGGTCTTGGGGCATGGCGATCCAACGAGGATTGTCCTGCCTGTTATCTACCGGCCACCCCGCGATTTTTTCTCACGGGGTCCCTCGCACGGCCAGCGCCGAACTGGTTCACGCCTCACGCGGCCTCGGGGACCTTGCCATAGATGCCAAGGAACTCCGGCTCGCCATAGTCCCCGGCCTCCTCGTCCGCCATGACGCGCACGACATGCGCGCCGACGATCATGCCGCTTTCCATCGCCTTTTCAGCGCGACGCTCGGCATCGGCGGAGTTGCGGCAGGCGACTGGCTGACCAGGCTTCAGCCCGCCGCGCTTCCCCTGGGTGTAGGGCTGGTAGATAATGCGTTGTGCGACCGCCATGTTGAGTCTCCAAATGCGCGCAGCACGCTGCGTGCGGTGATGAGTGGGTTCGCGCGCCGCTCAGGGCACGCTCGCCAGGGCTTCAGGATTGATGCGCCGCCACAGCGGGATCAGCTTCTTTTTCACCGTGCTGGTCGCCGGCGGCTTCTCGGCATGTGCGGCGAACCACTGATCCATCTGCCGCACCAGGGCCCCCTGGGACCTGGGGAGCCCATCGACAAAGACCGTATGGCAGACCTCCACCCAGAAGACGTCCCAATCGAACCGCGGGTGAGGGCCGCGGCGGGTGAATCCAGGATCAGGCGTCACCACCGGCGTCGCGGTGATGCCGTTCACCGCCTCAAAGCGCAGAACTTCGGTGCGACTGAGGACAAGCGCCCTGCGCCGGACAACGATATGAGCATCGGGGCCTTCCTCCGGTTGGACTGCGACGTAGTGGTTCAGTTCGGTGCGAAAGTGACGGATCTTCCACTCGCCATTCTCGATGACGTGCCATCCATCCGACGGCAGCAGATCAATCGGGCCGGTGTGGTGCCGCGTTCCCAGCGGGGCTTGCTCCCAGTGTCCCGGCGTACGCTCGGCCAAAATGCCGTATTCCAGATGCAATCCGGCGACCACAGCCGAGATCACGAGTTCGCCCGCCAGAACATAGGCAGCGATGTCGGACTCTGACATCGTCCAGCGGGTGCCAATATCCACGAGGCGATAGAAGGGTTTGCGAGGGTCGGCCATGGCTTCGATTACCTTTACCAACGGAACCCACTGGTCCGCATGCGACGATAGGCGATTACCACCCGGGGGATATCGCGCTTCATGTCGGGGGGCAGGCGATTTGCCTCGACGAACAGGTCATCCAGCTTGATGCCGAGGATCGCTGCGGCCTTCTCGATCAACTGATCACTCGGTGCCTTCTCATGGTCCCGCTCGATGCGCGACCAGTAGGCCGGCGAAATCTCGAGCCGCTCACTGAACTGGTTGAGACCGATGCCCATGGCAATCCGCTTGGCGCGGATGACGCTCCCGAAACTCATGCCTGTCCCCCTGCGATAAGGCCGTAGCGCGCCAGGCGCACGGCGATGAACCGATCCGAGACACCGAAATCGTTCGCCAGGGCCGCGATGACCCCCGCCACTGATTCCTCGGCATTGTTGGCCGCGAGCACCGGCGAGCCGGGACGGCCGCAATTCGCCGCCCGGGTAAGTCGCAACCCTTCGCTGCGCGCGTGGGCCAGCAGGCGGGTGTGTACGCGCACGGGCGGTACCAGCAGCGCGCCCATGAAGTCGTTGGCCCGTTGCTCCGCCTCGTAGGTGGCGCTGTCCAGCATGCCAGCCCGAGCGACCGCGTTGTGATACCGACGGCCCGGATCTTGGATCATGGATGGCACGTCGAATATCACGTGCCCGAGTTCATGCGCGGCGGTGCTGACTGCCAGATCGGGTCGGTCCGTACTCGCGCGCCGGTTGATCAGGACACAGACCGTGCCGGGACGATCAGGCTCCACCTGGCACGCGCCCAGTGCCGACCGGCCCGTTGCGTCTTTCAGGTCATCTGCCAAGTGCCAGGTCACCTCGAGGATCCGGCCATTGACGTCGAACCACCGTGCAGCACCAGCCAGCAGCTGGACATCGACTGCGAGGACGCCGTCGTTGATCGGCAGCTGGGCGCGAACCTGGGCGGCGACGGCGCGGACGACCGCCGATGAGATGCCGCGGGGGACCCCTGTTTGGGGATCATGGGGATAGTGAACCTGGATACGCACGAGGATGTTTCTCCTATGATCGTTAGGTGAATGGTGAACGTCTGTGTTCACTCTATGTTCCGATCAACCAGAGAGTCCAGCCCCATCTGCAGCAGGGGGTGCGTAATTCAAGATCGTAACGTAATAGCAGCGATTATACCGCTAGAACAGCATTAAGCCATTGAAATATAGTTGGTGATTAATTCCGGGGCGCCATTCAATCACCATTACGCACCATTGTTCCTCCCCCCTGAGGCTCTGAACGTGTTCGGTTCTGCACACCGATACCCCGGACCGGCAGATGGAACACGCAATGGATCAGCAACACGACGATCTGGGGAAACGTCCCTTTGAATGGGATCAACGTCTTACCGCAATTGCCTCTGCGACCGCTGCACATTTCGCCCAGAAACTCGGCCAGCGCCGCGGCCTGTCGCAGGCAGATCGAGAAGATCTCCGCCAGGACATCCTGCTCGCGCTGGTGCGGCGGGCACACGGCTATGCCGATGCACGCGGAGCCTGGTCGACCTACGTCAAGCTCGTCGCCCAACATGCCGTAGCCGATCTCGAGCTTGCCCGGCAGCGCGTTCCGCTCGAGGTCGACATTCATGATCCCGCGCTGGACATCGCCGACCCACACGACCTGCCACAGCACGTGGTGTTGCGCCTCGACCTGGCGCGGACGTTGGCTGCGCTACCGCCGCATCTGGTCGCCGTCATTGCGCTGATCGCCGAGCACGGCTCCGTGGCGGCCGCCCAGCACGCCAGCGCCATCCCGACCTGCGCCTTCTACCGGCACATCGCGGACATCCGCATGTGGCTTCGCGCCGCCGGGCTCACCCCCCCCTCGTGAGAAAAATCCGAGGGTCGGCCGGTAAGTAACCAACAGACGCAATCATCCATCGCGAAGAGGCACCCCATGCATCCCGACATTCTTGCCACGCCGACCATCACCGCGATCGGCCCGATCTGCACCGATGAGCAGGCGTTCTGCGACCTGGTCAACGGCGCCGCAGCCGGCACGGTCATCACCTACCACATCGGGCACCTCGCCTATGACCGGACGCTCTCGGCGAAGGTGCTGGACGAGGCGCGACGGCGGGCGTTGAACGCCGTGGCCAGCCGCGCCCTGCGGCTTGCGCAGGCTGGCTGGGTGGATCTGGTGCAGCGTCGGATCGACAGCAATCGCGTCGCCTATCTCGCCATCGTCCGTCGCCGCCCCGAAGGCCACGCGAAGGGTCGGGCGCACTTGCACCGCGCGCATCCCTCGCCGGTGGTATTGTCCGGTCCGTTCGCGCTGTCGAACGGCCCGGCCGTCCACATCCCCCTCGCAGCATGATCAGCCAGCAGAAGCGTGGAACGCGCCCATGAGCATGTTCGCGCCGATCATCGGCCCGCTCGACGCCACCGCGCCACTGAGCCTGCCCTCCGGCGGCCTAGCGCTGCACGGCATCAATCACCTCTCGCCGTCGAGCATCAACGCCTATGTGGCCCAACCGGCGGCATGGGTGATGGAGCGGCTGCTGCAACGACGCGCGCCAGTCGGCAGCGCAGCACACCGTGGCACTGCTGCCGAGGCGGGGATCGTCATGGGTCTATTGGACCCCACCGCCGCCATCGCTGACTGTGTGGCACAGGCCCTGGCCACCTTCGATCAGTCGACGGCGCTCTCGTCCGATCCCTCGGTGGCCAAGGAGCGCGACGGCATCCCCGGCATGGTGACCGCGGCCATCCCGGAACTGCGGCAGTACGGCATCCCGCAGACCCAGCTGCGGATCGAACGCCAGATCGACGGAATGCCGGTGCCCCTGCTCGGCTACCTCGACCTGCACTGGCCCGAGCACGGGCTGACGCTCGACATCAAGACCACCCATCGCATCCCGGGCGAGATCAGCACCAACCACGCGCGCCAGGTCGGGCTCTATGTCCACGGCACCAACCACCAGGCCCGTGTCGCCTACTGCTCGCCCAAGCGCATCGCCGTCTACGCGCTCGTCGACGCGGTGCGGCCGGTAGAGGAAGCCGTGACGATCGCCCAGCGCATGGACCGCTTCCTGGCCATCAGTTCAGATCCGCAGGTCCTTGCGGCGCTGCTGGTGCCGGATGCCGACCACTACTTCTACGCCAACCCCATCGCGGCCGCGCATCGCCGAGAGGTCTACGGCCTCTGACGGCCGACCGCCTCTGCGCGCAGCAACGACCCCTTCCCCAACAGCCAAAGCAAAGGGCACTCCCATGGCTTTCATAACGACACCGACCAGCGCCGGCGGCGGCGAGCGGCTTCCCATCCTCAAGTTCGATGCCCGCGCCGGGCGCCTGTTCATCATCGACCGCGTCCAGGCGGCGGACGGCAACTGGAATAGCCAGCCGACCGACATCACCATGAGCCAGCCGCCATTCTGCGTGGACTTCGGCACGCTCGAGGTGGGTTGGGCGCATTTCGCACCGGGTGGTGTGCCGCTCTGGACGGTCGACTACTAC
>JANPIH010000140.1:0-1671 GCA_031424895.1 Rhodospirillales bacterium | reverse complement strand
GGCGGACGGCAACTGGAATAGCCAGCCGACCGACATCACCATGAGCCAGCCGCCATTCTGCGTGGACTTCGGCACGCTCGAGGTGGGTTGGGCGCATTTCGCACCGGGTGGTGTGCCGCTCTGGACGGTCGACTACTACGGTCAGCCGCAGACGCCGCGTCCGGCCTCCCCTGGCAACGACGACAAGAACCAGGCGCAGCAGTTCAAGCAGGCCTTCCGGGTCAAGGTCGCAGGCCAGGGCATCGGCGGGGTGCGCGAGTTCGGCGGTAACAGCGCCGCACTGATCAACGGCATGAACGACCTGCACACGCGCTACGAGGCAGCACCCGAAGCCGGCACCGGACAGATCCCCGTTGTCCGGATGAGCAGCACGATGGCGATCAAGGCGGGGCAGAGCACCAACTACATGCCGGTGTTTGAGATCGTCGGCTGGACCGAGCGGCCCAAGATGCTGGGGGCGCGAATGGTGCCGGTGCCGGGGCGGCAGGTCTCGGCGTCCGTCCCCACAAGCGTGCCCGTGCCGCCGCCGGCACCGCGTCCTGCACCGGTGATGGCGCCGGCACCCACGGTCCCCCCGCCCCCGCAGCGGGCGCCCGCTCTGGTGGACGACGATCTGCCCTTCTGACCTGCCACCACCACGACGCAACGATCGGAACCGTCGCCCGCACCTGCGGGCGGCGGATGCCCCTCCCTGTCCTTCAGGAGCACCCAATGCCGGACGACAACGCTTCCGCATCTCCCCCTGATGGCGCCCCTGGCCGCCCCGCGGCGCCAGACAGCACCCTCGCCTGGGCCCGCTTCTATGCCGGGCTCGGCTGGTCCGTGGTGCCGGTGCGCCCCGGCGAGAAGATCCCCGCCATTCCCTGGTCGGGCTTCCAGCAGGCGCGTCCGTCCATGGCCCAACTCGACGACTGGTTCGCCATCGGGGGCTACGGCATCGGCATCGTCACCGGCCGGGTCAGCGGGATTTTCGTTCTCGATTTCGACGGCGAGGCAGGGCAGGAGCAGCTGATCCACCTCGAGCGCGAGCATGGTCCGCTCCCACTGACCGCGAGCGCGCTGACGCCTGGTGGTGGCATCCACCTGCTGTTCCAGCACCCCGGCACACCCGTTGCCACCCGCAAGCACGCCCGGCCCGGTCTCGACAATCGCGGTGATGGTGGCTTCATCGTCGTGCACCCATCCGAGCACAAGAACGGCCGCCGCTATGAGTGGGACGCGGACGCACACCCCGAGGATGTTGCGATCGCGCCGGCACCGCAGTGGGTGCTCGACCTGGTCCAACAGGCAACGCCCACTGGTGCTTCCGCCAACACGCCGATCATCCAAGCCGTACAGCCTGGCGCATTCGGACTGCCCAATACCGTGATCGCCGATGGCCGCGAGAGCTACATGCGCGACACCATTCTCGCGGTGCTGCGTGCGATGCGCGACCAGCTGGAGCGCCTGCCGACCGCCGATGAACTCTTCGGTGAGGTCTGGCCGCAGTACAGCCGCAAGGTTGACCTGACCCGCCCCGGACGTGGCGCCGACGAGGTCATGGCCAAGATTCGCTACAGCCTGCACCGCGTCGCCGCGGGCGCTGTGGCGGGGCTACAGGCGCCTCCCTTCCTGTCCGCACCTCCCCCTGCGGCGGCGGCGAACGCGGTGTCCGCGGCCTGTCCCGACGTG
>JANPIH010000139.1:0-22077 GCA_031424895.1 Rhodospirillales bacterium | reverse complement strand
GTAGTAGTCGACCGTCCAGAGCGGCACACCACCCGGTGCGAAATGCGCCCAACCCACCTCGAGCGTGCCGAAGTCCACGCAGAATGGCGGCTGGCTCATGGTGATGTCGGTCGGCTGGCTATTCCAGTTGCCGTCCGCCGCTTGGATGCGGTCGATGATAAAAAGGCGCCCGGCGCGGGCATCGAACTTGAGGATGGGAAGCCGCTCGCCGCCGCCGGCGCTGGTCGGTGTCGTTATGAAAGCCATGGGAGTGCCCTTTGCTTTGGCTGTTGGGGAAGGGATCGTTGCTGCGCGCAGAGACGGTCGGCCGTCAGAGGCCGTAGACCCCTCGGCGATGCGCGGCCGCGATGGGGTTCGCGTAGAAGTAGTGGTCGGCATCCGGCACCAGCAGCGCTGCCAGGACCTTCGGATCCGGACTGATGGCTAGGAAGCGGTCCATGCGCTCGGCGATCGTCACGGCTTCCTCTACCGGCCGCACCGCGTCGACGAGCGCGTAGACGGCGATGCGCTTAGGCGAGCAGTAGGCGACACGGGCCTGGTGGTTGGTGCTGTGCACGTAGAGCCCGACCTGGCGCGCGTGGTTGGTGCTGATCTCGCTCGGGATGCGGTGAGTGGTCTTGATGTCCAGCGTCAGCCCGTGCTCGGGCCAGTGCAGGTCGAGATAGCCGACGATTGGGGCTGGCATGCCGGGGATCTGCCGATCCACGCGCATCTGGGTCTGCGGGACGCCGTACTGCCGCAGTTCTGGGATGGCGGTCGCCACCATGCCGGGGATGCCGTCGCGCTCCTTGGCCACCGAGGGATCGGCAGACAGCACGGTCAGCTGATCGAATGTGGTCAGCGCGTGTGCCACACACTCTGTAATGGCCGCCGTGGGATCCAACAGACCCATCACAATGCCCGCCTCGGCGGCGGTGCCGCGGTGGGCTGCACTGCTGACCGGCGCGCGCCGTTGCAGGAGCCGCTCCATCACCCAGGCGGCCGGCTGGGCCACATAGGCGTTGATGCTCGACGGCGAGAGGTGATGGATGCCGTGCAGCGCGAGGCCGCCGGAGGGCAGGCTTAGTGGCGCTATGGCGTCGACCGGGCCGATCGGTGTGAACATGCTCATCTTGCCACCCTCTGCGCCTGGAGGCTGGGCATCGCCTGGCTGAGACGGCGCCGCGCGCTGTTGAGACGCTTGCTGGCGATGGCGATGTAGCTACAGTCGCCGTCGCCATGGCGGCGCTGGACGACCTGCACAAGGCCGCGTGCCGCGAGGTCGGCGACACGGCTGGCGACCTGCTGCACCATCTCGCGCTGCGGCGGCTGCAGGTTGGAGGCGCTGCTCGACATGTCGATCACCAGGAAACCGCGGTGGTAGACGAACTGCTCGCCGGGTTGCGCGGTCGACAGCCAGCGCACCAGGTCTTGCTCGTGGGTCAGAATCCGATCCGACCGCGGGGGCGCCGTCGGCGCGTCGATGGTCATGAGCATCGGGTATGCTCCTTCTGGGTGAAGTGGATGGGAGTGGCGTTGTTCAGCCGCATCGCCTCGAATGCCTCGATGTCCACGATGCGGTAGAGCACCCGGCCGCCGACCTTGAGGTAGCTCGGCCCGGTGCCGTGGAAGCGCCACCGCTCCAGCGTCCGCGGGCTCAGGGACCAGCGCCGGCCGAGTTGGATCTGGTTGAGGTGAAGAACCTGACGGGGCAACGGGATAGGATCGTTATCCACAGAGTTATCCTCCCCGCACCCGCTTGGCCTGCTCGGATTCCAATCGCTCGATGAAGGCATTCACGCGATCCGCCGTGTCCAGGCTAGGGGACCGACCACGGCGCAAATGCGTGATAAAACTTGGATCTCCCATTGACTCTCTGCCAAAGTCCGTAGGGCGCATTCCCGACTTGGCCAGGAACGCCTCCACCCGATCGACAAACTGTTCTCTAAGCGTTCGCATGACGCGCATAGGAATGCGCGCCCAGCGCTCTTGTCAAACTGGAAAAATAGGCTATTCCCTATGTATGTTGCATCAGGGAGTTAGCCCGTGGAACTCGACCCGATCCGCCTCAGAATCATGCGGCTGATCCAGGCTTCCGACACCGACCTGAAGAACGCATCGCGCACGATCAAAAAAAACGATGCGTATCTTCACCAGTATCTCTATCGCGGCACACCAAAGGTGCTGCCCGAGGACGTGCGCGAGGATCTCGCGGCTTTGCTCGGCGTCTCGCCAGACGACCTCCGCCCCGAAGTAGAGAGCCGCTCGCGTACTGGCCCTGTTACGCCTCCCGGCGCACTGGGGCCGGTGCAACGCGAGCGCTTCTCGCTCTCTGGCTTCGTGGCAGTGACCGAGATTGACGTGCGGGCCTCTGCTGGTCCTGGCGCCCTGCAGGAGGGGTTGGAGGAGGCGAAGGGAACGTGGATGTTCCCCGACCCGGTCATCCGCCACGAGTTCCGGACGCGGCCGGAGAACCTGCACATCATCACCATCGACGGTGACTCGATGGAGCCGCTGCTGTCGACGGGTGATCGAATCCTCGTTGATACCAGTCAGCGCATACCTACACCGCCGGGGATCTTCGTGATCTGGGATGGCATGGGCTTGGTCGCCAAGCGCGTCGAGCATGTGCCACACTCGGACCCGCCCAAAGTGATTATAAAGTCCGTCAATCCGGAGTACCAGACCTATGAGCGAGAGGCGGAGGAAGTGAAGATCATCGGACGCGTGATCTGGGCGGCAAAGCGGCTGTAATGCGAGCAGCTGGATTGGCTTTGGCGCTGGCTCTAGCCATGAGCTTTCCCGCCTCCGGCAAGCCGGTGATCACGGGTATGGCGACGGTGATCGACGGCGACACGATCGACGTCAGTGGAACGCGCATCCGGCTCCACGGCATCGATGCGCCAGAGGGCGGCCAACGATGCACACGCGCCAATGGCGTCGCCTGGCAGTGCGGCGAGGAGTCCGCCCTAGCGCTTACCCGGCAACTCGGTCGCTCGCAGGTGCGGTGCGATGCGCAGGGCCTGGACCGGTATCGTCGTACGCTCGCGGTTTGCTTCAAGGCGGGCGTGGACATCAACCAGTGGATGGTCGCGAATGGCTGGGCGGTGGCGTTCCGGCGATTTGCGGTGGTGTATGTTCCCGCAGAGGAACGTACCCAAAAGGCGAGGCTTGGGCTCTGGGCCGGGACATTTGAGATGCCGTGGGATTGGCGCCGAACAAAGGGGCATTGAGATGCGGCCCAAGCGCTATGAGCCGGGCACCAGGAGCAGGTGAACGAACACGGCGGATCGCAGGAACTCGAAGTCCTCGCCGGCTTGGTCGAGCGGGTGACCTACCACAACGCCGAAAATGGCTTCTGCGTCCTGCGGGCCAAGGCGCGCGGACACCGTGATCTAGTGACGGTGGTCGGCCACGCCGCCATCATCTCCGCGGGCGAGTGGATCACGGCATCGGGCGAGTGGATCAACGACCGCACCCATGGTCAGCAGTTCAAGGCGCGCTTCATGCGCACCTCCGCCCCGAGTTCCATCGAGGGCATCGAGAAGTACCTGGGCTCCGGCATGATCCGTGGCATCGGCCCGGTTTACGCCAAGAAGATGGTCAAAGCGTTCGGCGAGCAGGTGTTCGACATCATCGAGGCCGAGCCGGACAGGCTCCGGGAAGTGACCGGCATCGGCGCGGTGCGTGCGAAGAGGATCACCGACGCCTGGGCCGAGCAGAAGGTGATCCGTGAGATCATGGTGTTCCTGCACAGCCATGGCGTCGGCACGGCGCGCTCGGTGCGGATCTACAAGACATATGGCGTGAACGCCGTCCAAGTGATGACCGAGAACCCCTACCGCCTGGCCCGGGATATCCGCGGCATCGGGTTCAAGACCGCTGATGCCATCGCCATGAAGCTGGGCATTGAGAAGACAGCGCCAATCCGGGTGCGCGCTGGGATCTCCTACGCCCTGACCGATGCCATGGACGAGGGGCACTGTGGCTTGCCCGTTGATGAGCTCGGCCCGTTGGCTGTGGAGTTGCTGGAAGTGCCACGGGAGCTGGTCCAGATGGCGCTGGAGCTCGAACTCGCCGAAGGCACCGTCGTCGCGGACACGGTGGGTGACACACCCTGCGTGTTCCTGGGCGGGCTCTACAGTGCCGAGCGGCGAGTTGCCGACCGGATTCAGGGCCTGCTCGGCGGCGCGCTGCCGTGGGCGGCGATTGATGCGGACAAGGCATTGCCGTGGATCGAGCAGAAGACCGGGCTGACCCTGGCGCCCAGCCAGGATGCGGCCGTCCGACTGGCGCTTGCCTCAAAGGTGATGGTGCTCACCGGCGGACCGGGGGTGGGCAAGACCACCATCGTCAACGCCATCCTGCGTATCCTCGCGGCCAAGAGCGTCGAAATGCTCCTGTGCGCGCCGACCGGCCGGGCCGCCAAGCGGATGACCGAAGCCACTGGGTTTGAGGCGAAGACCATACACCGCCTCCTTGAGACCGATCCAAAGACCGGCACCTTCAAGCGTGGCGAAGAACATCCCCTGGAGTGCGAGCTACTGGTGATCGACGAGACGTCGATGGTCGACGTTATGCTGATGCAGGCCTTGTTGAAAGCGGTGCCGCCACAGGCGGCGCTGCTGGTCGTCGGCGACATCGACCAGTTGCCCTCGGTTGGACCCGGCCAGGTCCTCGCCGACATCATCGCCTCGGCCGCCGTGCCGGTGGTGCGGTTGACCGAGGTGTTCCGCCAGGCCGCGCAGAGTCGGATTATCACCAGCGCCCATCGGATCAACCAAGGGGTCGTCCCCGACCTCACCCGGCCTGAGGGAGACAGCGACTTCTTCTTCGTGCCGGCTGACGATCCAGAGACCGCGGTGCTACGCATCGTCGAGTTGGTGAAGACGCGCATCCCGCAGCGCTTCGGTCTGGACTCTGTCCGCGACATCCAGGTGCTCTGCCCAATGAATCGAGGTGGCGTCGGTGCCAGATCGTTGAACGTCGAGTTGCAGGCGGCCCTCAATCCGGCCGGCGAGCGCAAGGTCGAGCGGTTCGGCTGGACGTTCGCGCCCGGCGACAAGGTGATGCAGATCGAGAATGACTACGAGAAGGACGTCTACAACGGCGACATCGGCTACATAGACGAAGTAGATCCTGATGCGGGCGAGCTCAACGTCAGCTTTGACGGCCGCTCGGTGACCTATGGATTCGGCGAGCTCGACACGCTGGTCCCGGCTTACGCCGTGACGATCCACAAGAGCCAGGGCTCCGAATATCCAGCGGTGGTCATCCCGGTGCTCACCCAGCACTACGCGATGCTGCAGCGCAATTTGCTCTACACCGGCATTACCCGTGGCAAGCGGCTGGTGGTGCTGGTTGGGCAGAAGAAGGCGATCGGCATCGCCGTGCGCAACGTGTCGGGTCGGCGCCGGTGGTCCAAGCTGAACGAATGGCTGAGCCAGGCTGACTTTGCTCGGCCAGCGACCGTGAGGATTGTCTCGGTGGATTAGACATCGCAAGTTCCATGGTCTACGCCACAATGGCGCTTCATCGATTCAGATATCGCCATCCACCGGCTGTAGAACCTCCCACAGAACCATCGCGTTAACTGTCTCAACGGGTTCCCTATGCCTCATCTGGCCATGCTCATCTGCTGCCCTGCTCCGTCTTCCGCCTTCCCGACGATGGATCCGGCGTGCCGGCCGTTGGCATGGCGCGACCGATGCGGCGGCGTCCGGTTCCGGACTCACTGACGTGGATCTATCGGTCATCATTGTTCTCGCCGTCGCCGGCTTCGCAGGTGGTCTGATCAATGCGCTGGCGGGCGGAGGTACGCTCGTGACTTTCCCAGCGCTAATCGGCATCGGACTGCCACTGAAACTAGCCAACACCACCAGCCAGGTGGCGCTGTGGCCTGGGCGGCTCACCTCCGTGATGGCGCAGCTGCGCGACCTGAAGATGCTGGGTGCCAAGGCATGGGCCAGCCTGGCAGTCGGGCTGGTCGGTGGGTTCGCTGGGGCGCAACTGCTCATCGTCATGGATCCCAAGATATTCCGCGCTCTGGTGCCGTGGTTGCTACTTTGCGCCACCGTAGTGTTCGCGATGTCGCCGGCCATCACCCGATGGCTGTTGGCACGGGGCAAGGGCCGCGGGTCGCCGATGATGCAGGTCCTCGGCCGGCTCATGGAGTTCGCCTTCTCCATTTATGGCGGCTTCTTCGGCGCCGGACTGGGCGTGTTCCTGCTGGCCGGATATGCCATCGCCGGCATCGAGGACGTGAGGCAGACCAACGTCCTCAAGAACATGATGGGCATGGTGATCACCACCACCTCGGCGCTGACCTTCATCCTGCGCGGCGAGGTCATCTGGTCGGCGGCCCTTCCGATGCTGATTGGCGCACTGGCTGGTGGGTTTGCCGGTGGAACGCTGGCAAGGGTGATTCCGGCGGCGGCGCTGCGCTTGGTGGTCACCGTCGGGGCACTGTTCCTGACGGCCTGGTATTTCGTGACCTGACCGGCACCCCTATCGCCGTAAACGGCTGAAGGGGTGGTCGAGTAGTCCCTTGGTTTCGCTCTACTACCTTCTTCCCCGCTTGGCTTCGCTGCCCCGCAGAATGCTGTTCCATTGCGCGTCGATCCGCGTAGATGTTCGCAGCGCGATGCAGCAGCACATCCCGCTCCCCAACGTCCACATCCCGCCCCACCTAGCCGAGATCTGCGCCATCCTGGCCGCCGGCCTGCTGCGGCTGCGCAGCCGCACGGCCGCGAAAAGCGCCGCCGCCGCCGTCGAAAGCCGGGACCGCGGAGACATTCGCCTTCACTCCACTGCCCCCCAGCGCCGTCATGCAACCCGGACCAACCGGAGACTCGCATGACACGACGAACGAAACTCCCGACCACCACCGCACCGCCTGCGGTCGCCCCGATCCCGCGGAACCACGTGCCGGGCCGCTTGGTGGCGTTGCAGTCGGCGGACATGGCGGAGTTGCGGGCGCAGTGGCGCAGCCTTTTCGGCACCGAGCCGCCGGCCTATAGCCGCCGCTTCATGGCGGCGCGCCTGGGCTACAGGGTCCAAGAACTCGCGTACGGCGGGTTGCGCTCGGAAACCCTGGCCCGGTTGGAAGCCATCGCCGAGGCCGTCGACGGCAAGAAGCGGCCCTTGCGCGGCGTGCCGGCCAAGCAACGCCCGGTAGCAGGAACGCGCCTTATCCGCGAATGGGGCGGTATCAACCACACCGTGAGCGTGCTGCGCGATGGTTATGAATGGCAGGGGCGGCCCTACCAGTCGCTGTCCGCCATCGCGCGTGGCATCACCGGCACGCGGTGGAACGGGCCACGGTTCTTCGGGCTGCGGGGGCAGGGCGCATGAAGCGGCAACGGGAACCCGACATGCCTGCGACGGTGCGCAAGCGGCGGTGCGCCGTCTACACCCGCAAATCCACCGAGGAGGGGCTGGAGAAGGAGTTCAACTCCCTCGACGCCCAGCGCGCTGCCTGCGAGGCCTACATTCTGTCGCAGCAGCATGAAGGCTGGGTGCTCGTCCCCGACCACTACGACGATGGCGGTGTTTCCGGCGGGACCCTGGACCGGCCGGCGTTGCAGCGGCTGCTCGCCGACATCGAGGCCGGCCGAATCGATATTATTGTTGTCTACAAGATCGACAGGCTCAGCCGCTCGCTCATGCACTTCACCAAGCTGGTCGAGGTGTTCGATCAGCACGAGGTGACCTTCGTGTCGGTGACCCAGTCGTTCAGCACGGTCACCAGCATGGGGCGGCTGACGCTGAACATCCTGCTCAGCTTTGCCCAGTTCGAACGCGAAGTGAACGGCGAACGGGTGCGCGACAAGATCGCGGCCTCGCGCGCCCGCGGCATGTGGACCGGCGGCACGGTGCCGATCGGCTACCGGGTGGAGAACCGCAAGTTGGTGATCGAGCCCGCCGGCGCCGCGGTGGTGCGGCGGGTGTTCGAGCTCTTCGTGGAGATCGGCTCTACGACCAAAATGGTGCCGATCCTGCGGCGCGAGGGGATACGCACCGGAGCGGGTCGGCTCATCGACAAGGGGGCCATCTACAAGCTGCTGGCCAATCGGGCCTATGTCGGCGAGACGCACCACAAAGGGCAATACTTCCCCGGCGAGCACGAGCCGATCATCTCCAGGGAGCTGTGGGACCGGGTGCGGGCCAATGTGCAGGAGGACCCACGGCTGCGAGCCAGCCAGACGCGGGCGCCGTCGGCGGCCCTCCTGCGGGGCCTGCTGTTCGGAGCGGATGGCCGCGCCATGTCGCCGACCCACTCGCGCAAGAAGGGCAAGATGTACCGCTACTATACCAGCCAGGCGATCCTGCAGGGGGAGGCGAACGACGCCCGATACCGGCGGCTTCCGGCTGGCGAGATCGAGGCGGTGGTGATGGGACAGGTCCGGGCGGTGCTGCGCCAGCCCGAGATCGTCGTCGGCACCTGGCGCGCCGCGCTCGCCGAGGCGCCGGACCTGACGGAGGCTGAGGTGCGGGGTGCACTGGGCCGGCTCGACCCGCTGTGGGACGAGCTGTTCCCGGCGGAGCAGGAGCGGATCGTCCGGCTTCTGGTGGAGCGCGTGGTGGTGAGCGAGGCGGGGGCGGAGATCACGCTGAAGCTGGACGGCATCGCCGGGCTTGCGCGGGACCTGATGTCTCGGACGCCTGAGACGCGGAGAGCGGCATGACGACCGTCACCGTCGTGGTGCCGCTGAAGATCCGGCAGTGGGGTGGGCGCAAGGCGATCATTGCGCCGGACGGGGCGTCGCTGACGCCCGACGATGCGCAAGGCGGGCCGGTTCCCACCCGGGGCGATCCGGCGCTGGTGAAGGCGCTGGCGCGGGCCCACCGCTGGCGCCGAATGCTGGAGGCCGGCGAGTTCGGGACGGTGCGGGATATGGCAACGGCCGAAAAGGTTAACGAAACTTACGTGTGCCGCATCCTTCGGCTGACGCTGCTGGCACCCGATCTGGTCGAGGCAATCCTGGACGGGCGGCAGCCGGAGGATATGACGCTGCCGGGGTTGATGGAGGGGGTGGCTGTGAAGTGGCTAAGACCTCGCTGACCTGCCCAGCCCACTTCTCAACCACGCCTCAACCGCCCCAAAAGAATGAGTGCGCCACCGCCAGCGTATCGGGTAGTGTTCGAACTCGCGGAGAGTGCGCGGCGGATTGCCTTGCAACTCCCCATGCGGATTGACCTCGGAGGAAGCGGCCACTCACAACGGAGGACTGCCATGGCGGTGCGCAAACTGCTTGTTCCTCTGGCCGGCGTCGACGCGGACGACGTCGCAATATCGACAGCAGCTGAGGTCGCAAAACTGTGGCGCGCCCATATACTGGCGGTACATTTTTACGTCCCCGCGACAATGTTCGCTGCCGGGCCGGATGTGTTCCCGATCGGCATGATCGATCAAGTCGTCGACGAGCACGAGTCCCAGCGCACCGATCAGATGGAAGTCGCCCAGCTGCGCTTCAACCGCATCGCTGAGCAGTGCGGTCTCCAACTAGCGCCCGCAATGCGCAACGCTGACCGGGGCACCGCCGAGTTCGCGGTGTCGACCGGCCGCCCGGACGAGGTCGTGGCCCAGCTGGCGCGGATGGCCGACATGACCGTGGTGCCGCATCTCGACCTCGACCGCGACTCGATCTTCGCCGACGCCCTTCATGCTGCGTTGTTCGACAGCGGACGTCCCGTGCTCATCGCGCCACACCGCCGACTCGCGACAATTGGGCGTCGCATCTGCGTGGCGTGGAACGGCACGGCCGAGTCGGCATCCGGCGTCCAGGCTGTGCTGCCGTGGCTGAAGCATGCAGAGGCCGTTAGGGTTCTCACAGCAACCGGCTACCAGCGACGCGGCCCCGAAGCCGCCGAGCTCGCCGCCTATTTGGCGTTGCACGAAATCCAGGCGGAGGTCGTCGTGTTCCCGCCCGTCCAGGGCAGCGTTGGCCTCGGTCTCCTGCAGGCGGTTCGGGCGTTTGACGCCGACCTCCTCGCCATGGGTGCCTACTCGCATCCGCGCTGGCGGCAAACGATCCTCGGTGGCGTCACAAGATCGGTGCTGGAGAAGGCTTTCCTGCCAGTGCTTATGAGCAGGTGAGGCCAACCCTGAGTGGATGCACAGTACCCAGCCAGCTTCCGGAATAGGTGATCGTAGTAGCTTGTCCCCGCGGCGCATGCTCGAGGCCGGCGAGCACGGCACAGTTCGGGAACTGGCCAAGGCCGAGAAGGTCAACGAAACCAACATCAGCCGGGCACTGCGATTGACGTTGCTGGCGCCTGATGTCGTCGAGTCGATCCTGGATGGGCGGCAGCCTGAGGGGATGACGCTGCCGCGGCTGATGGAGGGGGTGGAGGTGGGGTGGGAACAGCAGTGTAGAGCGCAAAGGAGAGCCGAAGGCCTTGCGCGTTAACCGCATTGAGCGCGACGAACAGGCTGACCGTCTACGCCAGGAGCCTTCACGCCGCAGCAGCTAAGCGTTCAAAAGTTTCATCAGAAGCGTCCTCCTGCACGATTTTCGCGGCTTGAGCCACAACTGGAAGGAGATCACCGAAGGCATCCTTCCTTCGCACCACCGCGATTCGTGCGGGCGCATTGTCCAGTAACGCGATGTCGTGGAACTTAGCGGCCGCAAAGGCAACCGAGACTGGCGCGGGAGACACAAAATCGAACAGGGCCAAGCCGCGCTCCGTCGTAACCATCGCATCAACTTGCCAAGCGTGGGTTGATGAGCCACGGACCTCCGCCTCCGGGCGAACCTGCCTGCCGGGAAACAGCCGTGTTAGCCGTGCGATTAGCCGATCGACGGCCGTCTGGGGACGACGGTCGCCGGCACGCAGAATCGCCCGCTCCATTGTCCGCAACACCACGCTAGCCAGCGTCATGGTTGCGCCTTCAAGGTGATCCCGCTCGAGATCTTTCAGCCACAGCGCACCCTGATCGGCCATCAATCCCTGAAGGGCAGCCATGTCCTCGGCCTGGCGCCGGTAGATGCGGCCGAAACCCAGCGCTTCCGCCTCCTCATGCCCCTGCCCGAGGTCCGTGATGCGGAAGCGCCCGGCGCCCTCCGGCTCGATCACCACCACGACAGAGGCGCCGGAGGGCAGCAGCATTGGCGTGCGTATGTAGGCGCGGCCGCCGAAGACCTCGGTACTGGCAAGGCCACGGCTGATCTCCGTCGCAATTCCATCGAGATCGGATGCGCCCGCTGAGGTCGCGATCAAGCTTGTGATGGTCACCTGCCACGCCCTCCCCGCTGTCCATTTTCCGCGAAAGGCAGCAAGTCATACTGCCATGGCGGTGGCCGTAGGTGAACAAGCGCCGGGATCCGCCAAGCCGCCGCTGCCGCGGAAGTGAACGCGGCCCAGTTCGCCGGGTCTGGGGCAAGACCTTCAGCCGCGGGAAGGTTCTCTGCCATTGCTGCTGCTAAGCCGCCGGCGACGCGAACGTTCAATGCCAGCGGATGGCGGTGTGTGCCATCAATGATCTGGTAGCGATGCGGCGCTGGCACGCTGGCCTTGTTGGTATGGCGATCATGCGGCCTCCATTCGAACCGTTCGAAGGGTTGGGGTCGCACCGAGGCACCCTGCCAGTTGAGCGTCAACGAAACACTGCGGTCTGGCATCGACGCATGCGCGCGCCCCAGCAGGCGGGCACGGTCTTCCGTAATCTCCCCGACATCCAACGTAGAGGTGAAGCGGAAATAGCTGCCGTCCTCCACCCATTGGATGGGCACACTGGGTGCCTTCTCGTTGGCCAAGAAGGCAGATAGATCGCTCAGCAGCGCGGCATCAGCCGCATTGTCCCAGTTGCCGCTGCCCGCCATCAACCGGTCCTCCCCCCTATGGCGTAGACAGCGAGCTGCAGAGCCATGCGAGAGATCACGGCCCCGATCCCTCAGCCAAGGCGTGCTGCAACGGCACGGAACCGGGCCAGCGCGGTTTCCAGCTCGTCGGCGATGCTCGCGGCAATCTCTGCCGGTGGCGGCAAGGTGGCCGGATCGGTGGCACCCTCCTCCCGCAGCCAGGACAGGTTCAGGTCTAGCCGGTCGCGCGCCGCCAGCTCGGCATAGGTGTAGCGCTTGAAGCGCTCGCCTTCCTCGCGGCGGTGCCGATCCGACAGGCGGGCGCGGGTGATGAAATCGGCCATGTCGGCGTGGCGCAGCGGGCGTTCCTTGAGCGTGAAGCGCTGGTTGGTGCGCAGGTCATAGACCCACAGCGCTTCGGTCCACGGCTCGCGCCGGGTCGGGCGCGCCTCGAAGAACAGCACGTTGGCCTTCACGCCCTGGCGGTAGAAAATGCCGGTCGGCAGCCGCAACAGCGTGTGGCAGTCGAATGCCTCCAGCAGCCGGCGGCGGATGCGCTCGCCCGCCCCACCCTCGAACAGCACGTTGTCGGGCAGCACCACCGCCGCGCGGCCATTCGGGCCGAGGATGGTCATGATGTGCTGCACGAAATTGAGCTGCTTGTTGCTCGTCGTCACCGTGAAGTCGGGCCGTTCGTAATCCTCCCGCTCTGTTTCCGCCTCGCCGTCGCCGGTGAACACGCGGGCGAACTGGCGGCGGCCGAAGGGCGGGTTGGTCAGAACCACGTCCCAGCGCCGGGCGGGATCGGCGGCCAGGGCGTCGGCGCGGGTGATCGGGGTTTCGGTGCCGCCGCCCAGCCCGTGCAGATACAGGTTCATTGCCGCCAGCCGGGCCACGCCGGGGACGATGTCAAACCCGGCGAAACCGCGCTCGCGCAGGGCGCGGTCGGTGGCGCGGTCGCGCGCTTCCGGCCGGCGGCGCATGTGGTCATAGGCGGCCAACAGGAACCCGCCAGTGCCGCAGGCGGGGTCGCACACCGTCTGCCCCGGCACCGGGTCCAGCACCTCCACACAGGCGGAAATCACCGGGCGCGGCGTGAAGTATTGCCCTGCCCCGGTCTTCACGTCGCTAGCGGTGCGTTCCAGCAGGCTTTCGTAGATGTCGCCCTTCACATCGGCGCCGAACGCCGACCAGGTCTCGGCGTCGATCATCCGCACCAGGCGGTGCAGGTGCGCCGGCTCCTCGATCCCGTTGCGGGCGCGGGCGAACACGGTGCCGACCAGGCCGGGTTGGGCGGCGAGCGTCTCCAGCGTCGTCGCATAGGCGCGCGCCAGCTCCGCCCCCTGCAACAGCCCCAACCGCCCCCAGCGGCAGGTTTCCGGCACCAGCGACGCCAACCCGTCCTCCGCCCGCTCGGCATCCAGCTTGAGGAACAGCAGATAGGTCACCTGTTCCACATAGTCGCCGGCACCTACCCCGGCATTGTTCATCACATGGGCGAGGTTCCAGACTTTTGCCGCAAGCTGCGAGGTGTCTTCGCTCATGCAGAGGCTTTCTCACGGGTGGGTCGGCCACGCGGGCGGCGTGCAAGTGTCGGCGCGGCGCGCAACCGCGCCAGCAGGGCGGCGGCGGGTTCGTCGGACGGATCCTGCGGCACGAGGCGGCCGGTGAAGGCGGTGTGGAGGATGGATTGGCGGAGGTTGTTCAAGGCGAGGGTGGCCGCGTCCAAATAGGCCGTTGCCGACTGTGTCGCGTCTTCGCCTTCATCAATCAGACTGTGGAGCTGTTCCAACTCGGCAATCGGAGGAATGGGCACCGGAAAATTGCGGATCGTGCTCCCCGTGATCTTCGGCATGGTGCCCGCCGTACCCGAAGCGCTATCTTGCATGTATTTGCGTCCCAACGGCGCGTTGGCAACACGCCAAATCCACCGAACGACGTTGGGGTCAGTGAGTCGGACACGGATCAGAAGGTCGGGATAGATGTAGGTATCCTCTGGGCCTTCATAGATGGCTGAGATACCGACGTACTCTGGTGTGTTGCCGCGCTGGAACAGAAGGTCGCCGCTACTCAGGAACAAGTTTGAATCAGCAGGGATCGTTTCCCCCAGTTGCTTGACAGCCTTTGGCCCCAAGTCGATCCGACCGCGGGTCGTGGCTGTGAGCTTCAACGCAAGCGTTCCGGTGCCGTCGGTGGAAGCCTTTGGCGAATAGCCATTTGTTGGCCCTTCGATCACCAGATGTGCGAGAGGTGCAAGCGACCATCCATCCGGAAGCCCGAACGGCGCAGGGTTCTCTACCGTTGGCGACTCAACATACCGCGCCTTCCACGCATCGCCCTTCGGCGGGGCGCCTTTGGCGGTCAGGCGGGCGTGTTCGGTGCGTTCCCAGGTGGCGCGGCGTTCGGCGAGGATGCGGCGCAGCAGGTCGGCGCCGGTTTCGGTGGGCGGGTTGGCCTCGCGCCAGGCGGCGGTCAGCGCGCCGGTGCAGGCGGCATGCAACAGGCTGGCGCGAAACTGCTCGACCCCCTCCCGCGCCCGACCCAACGCCGCTTCGGCCGTGTCCAGGTCAGTGAACAGGGTGTCGATTTCGCGGGCGATGCGGGGTTGCTCGGAGGATGGCGCAATCGGGATGAGCGCGCCGCGAACGTCACCTTCCTGCACGGCCGGCGGGCTGTTGCCTCGTTGTGCGGCAATCATCGCCTTGATGAACTGCGGGCTGCGTGTCAGCCAGTAAAGGTAGCGCGCATCGATCCCCTCGCGGGGACGCAAAACGGCAAAGGCCGTTGACGCAATTTGCCCATCGAGGTCTGGCGGGACGAACGCGATGTTCTCCAGATACACGCGGACGCACGAAAAGAGAGTATCGCCGGTGCGCACACGCTGCCTCGCTCGGCTCGGCGCGCCCTCTGCCTTCAAATCCTGCGGCGCGACAACGCGCCCGGCCGAAACAGCCGACAAGTCAATATAGCGAAACGAAGCTCCCTCTCCGAAAGCAGCCATGGGCGAAACGGATTCCGCTGAGGTGCAAACCTCCCCGAGCGGCGCCCACGCCCACGCAGGGGGCAACTCGTCATCCATGCGTCAGGCCACCAGCGTGTCGGTCAATTCGTCCAGCAGCGCCGCCAGCCGGTCGGCGCCGAACAACTGGCGGGCGCGGTGGGTGCCGCCCCGGCTGGTGAAGTCGGACGCATCGCGCACATCATCCAGCGTCACTTCCACGTTGTTCGCCACCCAATCCCGCAACAGCCGCAGCCAATCCAACTGCGCCTCGGAGTAGTCCCGTCCGGCCCGCTTCTCGCGGCCCAGCCACAATTCGAAGCGCCGGTTGATGTCCGGCGCCAGCGGTTCCAGCACATCCCGCGCCCCGATGGCATAGCGCACCAGGCCGACGAGGTCGGTCAACAGGCTGGCGGCCGGCCGAGTTTTGCCGGCATGCAGGCGGCGATAGCACTCCCACACCGCGCGGTCGTTGAGCTGCCAGGGCGGGCGGGCCATGGCGGCGCGCAGCTCTTGCAACATGGCGTAGGTCAGCCGGCGCGCGGCGTGCGGCCGGGCATAGAGGATGGACAGGGCGGCGAGGCGGTCGCGCTCGGCCTCCAGGAAATCGCGAAACCGGCCGGTGGTTTCCGTGGCGCGCGCAATGTCGAAATCGGCCGACAGCACCCGGTCGGGCGTCAGCTCGTCCACCACGATTTCGCTTTCGCGCTGCAATTCGGCGATGCGGCGGCGCAAGGGCGGGTTGGCGGCCAGCGGGCGCACGGCGGCAGCGCGCAGCTCGGCGCCGGCCTCCTCCTCCGGCGTGCCGGTAGCAGCGGCATGGTCGGCGACGCGGTCGGGGTTGATGGCATCGACCAGCGCGCGGGCGAGCGCCGGTAGGCCGGCGCCGTCGCTCAGCGCGGCAATCTCGGCCTGTGCCGCAGGTGGCAGGCGGCGGTCCAGCCGGGCGAGGCGGCCGGCCAGGGTGGCGCAGGTGTCCTCGTCGGTATGGCCGAACCCCACCCGCTCCAGCAGCGCTTCCAGGCTGACCGTCCGTTCGCGTTCCAGCGGTTCGCTCGGCGTCTTGCAGCTTTCGCTAACGCCCACGGCATCGACCAGCAGAAAACGGTCCTTGGCCGTGGCGGAGGGGGTGACGCGTTGCAGGTCGCTGGCCAGGATCACGCGCGAACCGCGCCCGCGCATCTGCTCGAAATACTGCGCGCTGCGCACGTCCCGGAGAAACATGACGACTTCCAGCGGGCGAATGTCGGTGCCGGTGGCGACCATGTCCACAGTGGTGGCGATGCGAAAGAACGGGTCAAGGCGGAATGCCTGGATCAGCTCCTGCCCGGTGCGGCCGGTGGCGCGATAGGTGATCTTCTGAGCAAAGCGGGCGTCGGTGTCGAACACCTCACGGACGAGGTTGGTGACGGTCTCGGCATGCGGGTCGGACTGGCAGAAGATGAGCGTCTTCGGCACCTCGGCACGGCCGGGAAATAGTTGCGTCGGCAAGGCGTCGCGATAGGCTTCCAGCACGGTGCGGATTTGATTCAGCGCTTCCACCGATCGGTTCAGTTGTGGCGGCAGATACGTCAGATCGTCGTCCAGCTCGGCGAATCGCACGCGGCGGGTGGCGCGGTCGCGGTGCGGCACGGTGTAGCCGGCTGGCACGGTGCCGCCGCGCTCGCCGATTTCAGTGCGCACGCGCCACACCTCGAAGTCGACGTTCACGCCATCGGCCACCGAGCGTTCGAAAGGGTATTGGCTGACCATGTTCTGGCCGAAGAAAGCCAGGGTGTGCCGGCCCGGCGTGGCGGTCAGCCCCACCGTGAAGGCGTCGAAATAGTCCAGCACCTGGCGCCAGGTGCCGTAGATGCTGCGGTGGCACTCGTCCACAATGACCAGGTCGAAGGTCTCGGGCGGGATGGCGGCGCTGTAGACCACCGGGGCGGCGGCGGTTTGCGCCGGGCGTTCGAACCCGCCGCGCTCGTCCTCCTCCTCGTCGATGTCCTCGCCGCGCAGGGCGGCATAGAGGCGTTGCACGGTGGCGATCACCACGCTTGAGGCGGGCGCGATCGTGCGGCCCATCAGGTGTTGGACGTTGTATTCCTCGCCGAACAGGCGCGTGCCGCCGGGCGGCCGATAGTTGGCGAATTCGCCCGCCGCTTGCTTGCCGAGGTTGGAGCGGTCCACCAGGAACAGCACCCTTTGCGCGCGGGCATGGGTCAACAGCCGGTGGGCCAGGGCGCAGGCGGTAAACGTCTTGCCGGCGCCGGTGGCCATCTGCACCAGCGCGCGCGGCCGGCCGGCGGCCAGGGAGGTTTCCACGCCGCTGATCGCCTCGGTCTGGCAGTCGCGCAGGCCGGTCGCGACCAGCGGCGGCAGGGTGGCGAGGCGTTGGCGCAGGCTGGTGCCGATGTCCAGCGTGCGCCGCAGGGTTTCGGGCCGGTGGATGGCAAAGACCGGGCGCGGGCGCGGATGCGGGTCGCGCGCATCCTGGAATTGGGTTTCGGCGCCGGTCGAGACATAAACAAACGGCAGCGGGTTGCCCCAGTTGGGATATTCGCGCGGCGCCGCCTTGGAATAATCCTCGCCCTGCCCGGCCACGCCCAGCAGCGTGTAGCCCTCCGGCTTGGCCTCCAGCGCCCCGCAGGCGTGGCCATCGACAAACAGAAGGTAGTCGGCCGGGCCGGTTGGGGTGGGCACCTCGCGCACCGCCACCCCTTGCCCGGCATGCAGGTTCACATCGGCGCGGTCCTGCACGATCCACCCGGCGGCGGCCAGCATGGCGTCGATCTTCTGTCGCGCGCGCGCCTCGGGGGTGGTCGCTGCCGTCATGCACCGATTGTGCGTGAATGCGCAGGCGTTCGGCAATGGGGGCAGTCGGCATCATCCAACCCAACCCAGGACAGAGCGTAAAGTGATATTGGCGCGCCACAGAGGAATCGAACCGGCAAACCGTGCCTCCGGATCAACTCATTGATCTATAAGGTGTTTTCTTCGCCATACTTCATCGTCCCAGGCAAACCGTCCGGAGACGACGGCCCTTCAGAGACCCGAATTCAGCGTTCGTTCCACCGCGCGAATCAAACCGTGCACCGCCAAACCCTTCTGAAACCACGCATTTTTCTGGCGCCGGGGATCTGGGGAGACCGCTTTCCCTGAAGGCGCTGGCTGGGGTGAGGGACCTGAGGCGGAATAGTCTCCACATTTTGTGTCCCCACGATCGTAGGGAATGGTTCAACTGCAGATGTCGAAGGCGAACATTATATGCCAGCGGCGCTGTCAGGACTGGACACATTCAATTCGCTTCCACCAAGCGCTTGATCGGCCGACGTGCGACAACCATGCTCTTTCGCAGGGGTATTCCGCGATTCCCTCGTGAGGCTTTGGCCCTGTTACGTCCTGCGGCCGAGCTGCCTGCGGCGTTCGAGTCGGCTAGTGGTCAAAATCTAACGCTTGGTACCCTCGCGTGGGTCGGGTATGGGCGGGGTGCAGACTCTCACCCGTTGGGACTATGCTTGAACGATGCAGCCGCCGTCCGTACCCCCAGAGACAGTCGCCCTCGTGCCTGAGATCGAGGTATCCGACTTCGCACGGTCCCTGCGCTTCTACGTCGGCGTGCTTGGTTTTTCCATCTTGTATGACCGGCCCGAGCGCCCGTTCGCATACCTCGCGCTCGGGGCAGCCCACATCATGATCGAGCATGGCGGCACATGGATGACGGGCACGCTGGAGCGCCCGTTCGGGCGAGGGATAAACTTCCAGATCACCGTGCCAGATGTGACGGCCGTTGCTGCGAGGCTTGCCGTAGAGGGATGGCCGTTGTTCAGGCCCATGGAGGATGCTTGGTATCGCCGGGGCAATGAACGCGTCGGGGCACGCGAGATTGTCGTGCAGGACCCTGACGGCTACCTCTTGCGATTTTCGCAGCACCTCGGTGTCCGTCAGACGTAAGTCCACTTCGGGTGACGCGATGGGTACCAAGCGTCAGGTTTTATCCACTAGCATAGCTATCGGGTGCAGCTGCGGGCCGCAAACGCATCAAAGGCGCGCGCGGAATATAGATCCTAATGGTTTTCGGTCCGGCGGCTTTTAGCTTTCTGCACGACCGTCGAGGGCGTCTGAAGAAAGGCATCAAACCTCGCTTTGACGATCGCATAGCATTCGCAGGATGTCGTCTCGAGCTTGCCGCGATCGCTGACCTGCATCAGGCCACGGCGGTAGGAGATGATACTTTTATTCTTCAGAGACTGAGCCGCCTGTGTAACAGAGCTCCGATTTGCGCCCATGATGCGCGCAAGAAACTCGTGAGTATAAGTGAGTTTCTCACCCTCTGCCCGATCATGCATCATGAGTAGCCAACGACACAGGCGTTCTTCTACTGAATGAAGAGAGTTGCAGGCAACTGTCTGCATGATTTGCGACATCAATGTCTCTGAATAGCTGACAAAAAGATCTTGCATTTGCGCGCTCTTGTGAAACTCGACCTGCAAAGGCTCGATTTCACAGCGACTCATTGGACCTACATGCTGGACGGTGCATCTATTGAAGGAGACCCGGCTGTACATCGCCGAAAACAACCCGAACGCGCCCTCGCGCCCAATATTTGCACATTCGATTTCCGAGCCATTTTCTAACACCGTAAGGAGCGAAAGGACACAACCTTCCGGAAAATACGCATGTTCTAACGGTGCGCCAGCCTCGCACACGATCGTGCCGAGCTTCAGATCGATTGGGGTCATGTGACGCTCGATCCTGCGGCGGACGTCCGGCGGGAATGCGTCAAGTAACTGATTTCGATGCCTATTAGGTTCGACCTGGGGCGTGTTCATGCTGGCATTCTTCCGCACCCGAGTCGGGCTCTCAATTCAACGCGAGGAATTTTCGTTGGTTCCGGGAGTTCTGTGGGCTAGCCGACAGACGACACCGGCATCAATGTTCATGATACCGACCCATTACACACAGGGATCTCGTGTCCCCGCCTAGGATGAGTGCCAGCATGGACACGATGTCAGCCAACCTGAAAGCCTACGATAGCATGACCTCTGAGGCGGGGCTGCTATCCGAAGAGGAACAACTCCGGTTGGCTGCCGACGCCTCCGACATCGGGTGGTGGGATGTCGAGGAGGGCTATGGCCGGCTGTTCTGGCCGCCGCGCGTGAAAGCCATGTTCGGCATTTCTGCCGGCGCCTCAGTCAGCATGGACGATTTCAGTAACGGGTTGCACCCGGACGATCGCGACCGTGTCATGGCCGCGTATGTTGCTACGGTTGATCCGGCCCGCCGTGCAGTCTACGACGTGGAGTATCGCACGATCGGCAAGGAGGACGGTGTTGTCCGCTGGGTCGCCGCCAAGGGCCGGGGGCTTTTCGACGAGACCGGCCGGTGCAAACGCGTGATCGGCACAGCAATCGATATCACCACGCGAATAAATTTGCAGCAGCAAGAACTGGCAAACGGCCGTGAGGATACCGCACTGCGCGAGCAGTTCCTCGCGGTGCTAGCGCACGATCTCAGGAATCCTTTGGCTTCTGTTGCCGCCGGAATCCAGCTTCTCCTGCAAAATCCTAAGAACGCCGGGGAGATTGCCGCGGTCATGGAACGTAGCATCGTGCGCATGACGGACCTGATCGGGACATTGCTGGACCTTGCACGCAGCCGCTTGAGCGACGGGCTGATCATCTCCCGCAACAGCGAACAGCCTCTGAAACCTGTTCTCCTGCACGTGATCGATGAACTCAAACATTTGTACCCGGTCCATCATATCACGGTCGACATTGATCTTCGGGAACCGGTCCAGTGCGATCGCCTGCGCATCGGACAGCTCTTCTCGAACCTGCTTGGCAACGCGTTCGAGTACGGCACGCCCACTGCGCCTGTTCATGTGCGTAGTCGTGCAGAAGGCGGCCAGTTCGAGCTGTCCGTCATCAACTATGGGCCGGCAATCGAGCCATCCCACCTCGAACGCCTCTTCCAACCGTATTTCCGCGGCAACGTTCGCGGTAGCCGCGACGGTCTTGGTCTGGGCCTCTACATCTGTTCCGAAATCGCCGAGGGACACGGGGGGACGATCAGCGTATCGTCGGAAAGTGGAACGACTTCCTTTACGCTGCGGATGCCGACACACGCGTAGTGTGATCTGCCGCAGCTGAATGGCACGGTACGCGCCAATTTGCCTGAATAGCCAGGACCAACCATCCGTGGCTTGGCTTGCGTATCCACACCGCGCGGGCACGCACCTCAGGTGAAAACTTGTTCGTCGTCCTGATCGTCATCACTCTACCCTCTCAGGAGTTGGAGACGCCGATAAACTCGGAGAGCGTCTAACCATATTGCTGCGCTCGGCTGCGTGTGCCTAGTCTCCGCATCCGCGCCCCCTTGGGGCAGGGCATAGTGCGGGCAGCTTTCTTGCATCCAGTGGATGCAGTTATGTGGTAGATCTAAGCCGATGAGGTATCTACATGGCGAACCTACAACAAACTGCAGAGCGGCACGAATTGGCCCTAGCCGACGCCTACCAAGCTGGAATCTACGAGTGGTAGGCCGGCCGCAGACCGGTTGTCGTGGTCGGCGGGGCTGCTGCGGATCTATGGCCTGCCGCGGGCACCGTGCGCAGAGGAGGGGTTCACCCGTCTCATCCACCCCGACGACCGTATCCGAGTCGAGACCGAGACAGCTGCCAATCTTGGCTCGACGGCCGGGAGCTTCCAGCACGGCTTCCGCATTGTGCGACCGGACGGCAAGGTCTGTTTCATCCTCGACCGCGGCACCATCGAGCGTGAAGCGAATGGCGTCATGGTGGTGATCCGCGGATTCAATGTCGACCTCACCAACTTCTCGCATCTCGACCGCGCGTCCATACCGGGGCGGGCGAAGATGTTCCAGTCCGCGAGCTGCCCCCGCATGACAGCTCGCTAGGCATGACCGGCATCAACATCGACATCACCGACCGCAACCTGGCCGACGCAACGCTGCGCGAGAGCGAGCGCATGTTGCGCCTGGCCATGCGGGCCGCCGGGGCGGGAACCTGGACGGCGAATCCGGCCTCGGGCGCGTTCCGGGCCTCGGAACGTGCCTTGGAGATCTATGGCCTGCCGCCCGGGACCCCGATGACGCACGAAGCCGCGCTGAACGTGGTCGGTCCAGATGATCGGCCAGCTGTGGAGGCGGCCTTGCGGCACACGCAGGAAACCGGCGAGCCATTCCGGATGGAGGTGCGCATCCTCCGCCCCGACGGGTCGCACGTCTGGATTTCGTGGAATGCGGAACGGGTCGAGGAGGGCGACGCGACGTCCCTGATCGGCATCGTGCGGG
>JANPIH010000138.1:0-3915 GCA_031424895.1 Rhodospirillales bacterium | reverse complement strand
CCAGGATCGCGTCGGTGTCCATGCGGTGTTTGTGGTAGAGGTCGGGGATGTCTGCGCTTTCGCCGAAGTGTTCGGGGCCGAGGGGGATGACGCGCTGGCCGCGGACGGCGCCGAGCCAGGAATGGGCGGCGGGGTGGCCGTCGAGGATGGTGACCAGGGCGGCGTTCCGGTCGAGCGGGGCGAGGATGTGCTCGATGTGCGACCGGGCGGTACGGTCGCCGGCGCGGCGGGCGCGGGCGGCTTCGGTCCAGCCGGCGTGGAGGCGGTCGGGGCTGGTGATGGCGAGCAGGCCGGCGCCGGGGGTTTCCTCGGCCAGTTCGGCGAAGGCGGCTTCGGCTTCCGGCGCCACGGGGCCCTGGTAGGCGAGCGCGATGCGGGCGCCCTCGGCAGGGGGGACGACCCAGTGGGCGCCGGCGATGACGTGGGCGGGATCGAGGGTGCGGGGTTTCTGTTCCAGCGCGCGGGTGGACAGGCGGAGCCAGACGGCCGAGCCGTCGGGTTTCTGCATGTGCGCGAAGGCGTGGCGCAGCAGGATGGCGAGCTCGTCGACATGGGCGGGTTCGAAGCTGGCCAGGCGGTCCTGGGCGATGCCGATGAGCGGGGTGTTGATGGATTGGTGCTGGCCGCCCTCCGGCGCGAGGCTGAGGCCGGAGGGGGTGGAGACGAGGAGGAAGCGGGCGTCCTGGTAGCAGGCGTAGATCAGGGCATCGAGGCCGCGGTTGACGAAGGGGTCGTAGACGGTGCCGATCGGCAGCAGGCGGGCGCCATGGAGCTGGGTGGACAGGCCGGCGGCGGCGAGGAGGAGGAAGAGGTTCTGTTCGGCGATGCCGAGCTCGATGTGCTGGCCGGAGGGCGTCATGCCCCAGCGCTGGGCGGAGGCGACCTTGGCGTCGCGGAAGACGTCGTTGCGGGTGTGGCGGTCGAAGATGCCGCGGCGGTTCACCCAGGGGCCGAGATTGGTGGAGACGGTGACATCGGGGCTGGTTGTGACGATGCGGGCGGCGAGGTCCTTCAGTTCGCCGGTGCCGCGGCCGATCTCGGCCAGGATGTCGCCGAAGCCGGCTTGGGTTGAGGATTTGCGGCCGGTGACGCGGGGCATCGGGAGTTCGGCCGGCACGTGGATCACCGGGGCGGACAGGCTGCGGCCCTCGGGGGTGAGGGGGGTGGCGAAGGGGATTGAGGCGAGGAAGGCCTGGAGTTCGTCGGGGCTCGCTTCCAGCCCCTCGAAGCGGTCCCATTCGTGGCCGTCGCGGATGCGGTTGGAGGCGCGGAAGCTCTCCATCTGCTCTTTGGTCATCAGGCCGGAGTGGTTGTCCTTGTGGCCGGCGAAGGGCAGGCCCATGCCCTTGATGGTGTAGGCGATGAAGCAGGTGGGCTGGTCGCCCTCGGCGTCGGCGGCGCGCAGGGCCTCGATCATGGTCTCGATGTCGTGGCCGCCGAGGTTGGTCATGAGGTCGGCGAGTTCGGCGTCGGTCATCGGGTCGATGATGGCGCGGATGCCTTCGTCGCGGCTGAGGTCGGCGAGGATGGCCTGGCGCCAGGCGGTGCCGCCCTGGAAGGTCAGCGCGGAGTAGAGCGAATTTGGGCAGTCGTCGATGAAGCGGCGCAGGGCCTCGCCGCCCGGGCGGGCGAAGACGGCTTCGAGCTTGCGGCCGTATTTGAGGGTGACGACGTTCCAGCCCATGTCGCGGAACAGGCCCTCGATGCGGCCGAACAGGCGGTCCGGCACGACGGAGTCCAGGCTCTGGCGGTTGTAGTCGATGATCCACCAGACGCCGCGGACGTCGTGCTTCCAGCCTTCGAGGAGAGCTTCGTAGATGTTGCCTTCGTCGAGTTCGGCGTCGCCGGCAATCGCGATGTGGCGGCCCAGGGGGGCATGGGCCTGGATGTCGTCGCGGCCGAGGCCGTGCAGGCGGACGTAGTCCTGCATCAGGGCGGAGAAGCTGGTGAGCGCCACGCCGAGGCCGACGGAGCCGGTGGAGAAATCGACCTCCGGGCCGTCCTTGGTGCGGCTGGGGTAGGATTGGGTGCCGCCCATCTGGCGCAGGCCGGCGAGCTTTTCCACCGTCTGGCGGCCGAGCAGGTAGTTGATGGCGTGGAAGACCGGGCCGGCATGCGGCTTCACCGCCACGCGGTCCTGCGGGCGCAGGATGGAGAAGTAGAGGGCGGTGAGAATGGAGATGCAGGAGGCGCAGGAGGCCTGGTGGCCGCCGACCTTCAGCCCGTCGCGGTTGGGGCGGATGTGGTTGGCGTTGTGGATCATCCAGGAGGAGAGCCAGAGCAGCTTGCGTTCGACCTGGTGCAGCAGGGCGATGCGGCGCGGGTCGGATTCGCCCGGGGGGGACGGGGCAGGCTTCAGCTTCATCTCGTTCATCGGCGTCGTTCCCCTAGTGCTTCAGAAGGCGGCGGATTGCCTGGGCGGCGTTGCGCTTGCCTTCGCCGGCGTAGTCTTCGTGGTGCTGTTCGATCCGGGCGGGATCGTAGAGGTAGTTGACCATCAGCGCCGCAGATTCCTTCACGCCCTTCTCGGAGGTGTCGGCGAGCGGACAGAGGCGCTCGATGCGGGCGCCGTTGGAGAGGTGGAAGTGGGCGACCGCGTCCGCAGCGCGCTTGGCCCGCCCCTCGTGCAGGAGATAGTGCGCGGCGAGGCGGAGCAGCACAGGCTCCAGCAGTTTCGTGGCGGCGGGGTCGCGGACCCAGGCGCGGCGGGCGAGCAGGGTTGCCAGCGCCGTTGCGGCGTCGGATGCGGCGGGGCTGGCGGCCTGGAGAAGGGCCGCCTCCCCCTCGCGGAACAGATCGGGCGGGGCTTTCGCCAGGGTGGTGTCGAGCCAGCGGCGGAAGCCGGGGATGGGGGAGAGGGTGGCGAAGGTGGTGATGTCGCGGAACTCGGCGGAGAGAACTTCCACCACGCGCTTGATGAGGAAGTTGCCGAAGGAGATGCCGGCCAGGCCCTTCTGGCAGTTGCTGATGGAGTAGAAGATGGCGGTGTCGGCCTCGCGCGGGTCGAGCACAGGGGCCTTCTGGTCGAGCAGGGCCTGGACCGAGCCGGCGAGGCCCTGGACGAGGGCAATCTCGACGAAGATGAGCGGTTCGTGCGGCATGCGGGGGTGGAAGAAGGCGTAACAGCGGCGGTCGGAATCGAGGCGGTTCTTGAGGTCGCGCCAGCCGCGGATCTCGTGCACGGCCTCGTAGCCGACGAGCTTTTCGAGCAGGGCGGCCGGGGCGTTCCAGTCGATGCGCTGCAGGTCGAGGAAGCCGATGTCGAACCAGGCGGCGAGGAGGCTGCGCAGATCGGTTTCGAGGCCGGCCAGCGCGGGGTCGGACTCGCGCAGGGCGAGGAGTTCCGCCCGCAGGTCGACAAGGAACTTCACGCCGTCGGGAATGGTGGTGAACTGGGTGAGCAGGCGCAGGCGCGGCGGTTCGAGGGCGCGGCGCAGGGCGGCGATGGCGCCGGCGCGGTCGGTGGGGTTGTCGGCGACGGGATCCGACAGGCGGGTGGCGGCCTTGGCGATGGCGGCGGGGTCGGCGTCGAAGCTGGCGAGGTGGTGGAGGAAGGCGCGGCGGCCGGCGGCGTCGGCGGCGAGATAGGCTTCGCCGAGTTTGGCGGCGCGGTTGCGGGCGCTGACCTCGCCGCCGCGGGAAGCGAGGCAGGCGCGCATCTGGGCGGGGATGGTTTCGTCCTCGGTGGGGGCGACGGCGGCGGCCATGTCGCGCCAGGCGTCGGTGATGCGGCGCAGGGCACGGTCGAGCAGGCCGCCGGCGGGGAGCGTGGGGGTGGCGAGGTCGGCCATGGGTCCTCCTGCGGGCGGGAAGGGACGATAGCGTTGCGAGGCGGGGGTCGCCAATGAAGCTTGGCGTGAGGTTCGTGACGGAAGGAAGAATCTTCTTTTTGTGAACAAAAAGAAGCAAAAAAAC
>JANPIH010000137.1:0-1838 GCA_031424895.1 Rhodospirillales bacterium | reverse complement strand
GCGACGACCGAACCCATATGACATAATCTGAGACGCAACACCAATCCAGGCAGACGCTTGTGTTCACCGTGACATTCCTGGGCATCATCCCCCGCCGACCGCGGTTCGTCAAGCCGAGCCGGAGGACGCTAGCCCGGATATTTCATGGGGGTGAGCGAGGTTGAGGTTGCGCGGCGGCCCAACTCGTGGTAGTGATTGGAGTTACCACACTACCAACCATCGCCCGAGAGGACCGCCGCTATGACAGAGTGTATCGAAGGCCCCCTGTCCTTCGCCAGCCTGGGTTCGCGCCGGGTCGAGGCCGACTTCTCCGGCGGCACCCTCACCACCGACGCCGGCGCTTTGCTGCTGCGCGAGGCCGATCGACGCCTCGGACTGCTCGACGCCCTGGACCGCGTCATCCCCGACCCGCGTAACCCCGAGTTGATTATCCACACCCAGCGGTCGCTGCTGGCCCAGCGCGTCTTCGGCCTCGCCTGCGGCTACGAGGACCTCAACGACCACCAGGGCTTGCGACACGACCCGCTGTGGCAGGCTCTGGCCGAACGCGCCCCCGACCCCGGGCAGCCCCTGGCCTCCGCGCCCACCCTCTGCCGCCTGGAGAACCGCGTCGATCGCCGCGCCCTGGCCGAGATCTCGCGCGTCCTGGTCGATCGGTTCATCGCCTCCCACGACGAGCCGCCCGAGTGCCTGGTGCTCGACTTCGACGCCACCGACGTGCCGGTCCACGGCCACCAGGAGGGGCGCTTCTTCCACGGCTACTACGACCACCACTGCTTCCTGCCCCTGTACGTCTTCGCCGGCGACCGCCTCCTCGCCGCCTATTTGCGCCCCGCCGACCGCGACGCCGCCCACCACGCCCGAGCCATCCTGAAGTTGCTGGCCACCCGGCTGCGCCAGGCGTGGCCCGGCGTGCGCCTTATCTTCCGTGGCGACAGCGGGTTCTGCCGCTGGCGGCTGATGCGCTGGTGCGACTCCAACGGGGTCGGCTACGTCATCGGCCTGGCGCGCAACGTGCGCCTTCAAGCGTTGGCCGGGCCGTGGCTGCACGCGGCGGCGGTGTGCTGGGAGAGGACCAAGCAGCCGCAGCGGCTGTTCGGCGAGCTCCACTACGCGGCGGGCAGTTGGGACCGCACCCGGCGCGTGATCGTGAAGGCGGAGCACAACGCCCAGGGGGACAACCCGCGCTTCATCGTCAGCAACCTCCCGGGCAACGCGCGCGGGCTGTACGACGTGCTGTACTGCGCGCGAGGGGAGATGGAGAACCGCATCAAGGAGCAGCAGGGCATGCTGTTCGCCGCACGCACCAGTTGCCACGACTTCGAGGCCAACCAGTTCCGGCTGTTGCTGAGCGCGGCGGCGTACGTGCTGGTGGAGGCGGTGAGGCGTCTGGGGCTGGCGGGGACGGCGATGGAGCGGGCGCAGGTGAGTACGATCCGGCTGCGGCTGTTCAAGGTGGCGGCGCTGGTGGTCACGAGCGTGAGGCGGCTGTACGTGCGGATGGCCAGCGGCTTCCCGCTGCAAGAGTTGTTCGCCCTGGTGTGGCAGCGGTTGACCGGCGCGGCCGCGCCGGCGGCGTCGCCGAGCGGATGAGGCGCGGCAGAGCGGGACGGGTCGCCTCCGCCGCGCGGGGGTAAGGGGGCGGTGCGCTCCCGGGCCGCGTTTTCGCCTCCCGGAGGCGGCCGCCGGCCGATCGGCACCGCTGGACGAGCCACTCTCATACCCATGAAACATCCGGGTTAACGACGCCCCGGTGATCGCAACGAAAGTGCTGCTGTTGCCGCCGGTCGCCGCGACCGCCACGGCCCCGCCGGGGACCAGCGTCGCCACCCTGGCGG
>JANPIH010000136.1:0-31326 GCA_031424895.1 Rhodospirillales bacterium | reverse complement strand
CCCCCTCGCTATGGCCCCCCCCCGGGCCGGTATGAGTCTTTGTTTTGCGCGCGGCCGCCGGCCATCCCCGCGCGCGACACCAACCCCTGGAACGGCCGGAAGAGTCTGCCATTCCAGGGGTTGGTGTCAGTTGCCCGCCGCGGCCTGGGCGAGGGCGGTGATCTGCGCGCCGAGCGCGCCCTGGCGGGCCAGGAATGCGGCGAGCATGCGCTGGGCCTGGTCGCGCTCCGCCGAACCCAGGGTGCCCTGGGGGAAATGCAGGGCGGCGGCGACCAGGACGGTGGCGGCGGGCGCGCCCTGGACGCTGTTGCGCGCCTGCAGGATGCGCTCGCCCAGGCCGCCGCGGCTGGACCGGCCCTCGATCCACAACGCGGTCGCGGCCATCACCGGGGGGGTGTTGCCGATCGCTAGGCGCCAGGTGGCGGGGTCGCCGCCCGGGACGGCGAGCGAGCCGAACTCCATTTCCTCGGACGAATCCTCGCGTGCCAGCTCGCGGCGCGCCTGGCCGATGGCGGCCGGGTTGGCGCGGGTGGAGAACACCTGCACGGTCATGGCCAGCCGAACATCGCCGCAGGCGAACTCCTGCACGCTGCGGCTGCCCTGCGGGTGCGCGGCGCCGGGCGTGCCGGGCGGGTGCATGATGACAGGACCGGTCGACACGCAGCCGGCCGCACCATGGAAGGTCGGCGGCGACACGCGGGCGACCGGCGCGGCGCGGCCGTCGAGCCACGCCGAGGCCGCGGCGGCACTGCCGGCGAACACCACCACCAGTAGGCTCGCGAGCACCGCGCGCAGCCGTGCCGCGGGCAGCCGTTCGGGCGCCGGCGGGGCTTCCTGCACCGTCGCCAAGGTGTCTTCGCGGAACGGCATGCCGGCCAGGATCAGCAGCAGGATGACGATCGAGAAGAAGATCCAGCCATACAGGATGTGGTCCGCCGCCGCGGCCTGGGCGCTGCCGAGCGCCTCGCCCAGCAGCACGATGCCCAGCGCGCGGAAGCCGTTGGCGATGATGGGGATCACGATCGAGGCCAGCATGAACAGCGCGCGCTTCTTGTAGCTGCGGTAGATCAGCATCGAATACAGCGTGCCGAAAGCGATGGAGGCGATCAGGAAGCGCAGCCCGGCGCACGCCTCGGCGACGAAGTAGCGGCCGGAGGGCGTGTCGATCAGGAATTCGTCGGCGTAGAACGGCACGCCGGTGGCCTGCAGCCCGATCAGGCTGAACTCCAGGGTGAATTTTTGCAGCGCCGGAGTGAGGAAGGCGCCGAACGGCACCAGGAAGAAGAGATAGAGCAGCGGGGCGGACATCGCCCACCACACGCGCCATCCCAGCACCACCAGGAACAGCAGCTGCACGAAGCTCATCGCAACAAGCTGGCGGCCCTCCATGATGCCCAGCCGCTCGGCAGCCATCCAGGCGATGGTGCCGGGGATCGCCAGCAGGCCGAGCCAGGGCAGCGGCTCCACCCGCAACCCCGCGAGGTTGTGCCGGCGGTCCCAGGCCAAGTAGAGCGCGATCGGCAGGACGAAGAAGCAGTGGCTGTAGGCGGTGGACTCGTTCCACACCTGGTAGGCGGCCATTGCCTCGGTGCGGAACAGGAACCCCAGCACCACCAGGCCGATCACCAGCGCCGGCACTGCGTCGGCGCCGATCCGGTTGGCGTCCGGCGACAGGGTAGCGGGCAGCGAGCGGGCGCTCATGCGGTGGTCTCCTTGGCGCGGGCCGGCAGGGGCGGGTTGTCCCGCAGCTTCAGGCGGCTGTCCAGCAGATCATCGAGGCGGGCCAGGGCAGCATCCCAGGCATAGCCCGCGACCATTGCGGCGCGGGCGGCCTGGGGCAGGGCGGGGTGCTGGCCATCCAGTATCGCGTCGATCGCAGCTGCCATCGCCTCTGGCCCGTCGGCCACCAGCAGGTCGCGGCCCGGCATCGCGGCCACGCCCTCGAAGGCCTGCGGCGAGGCGACCACCGGGCGGCCCATCGCCATTGCCTCCAGCACCTTGTTCTGGATGCCGCGGGCGATGCGCAGCGGGGCGGCGGCGACGGCGGCGTGGGCAATCCAGGGCCGCACATCGGGCACCCGCCCGGTCACCTGCACGTCGGGCAGTGCGGCCAGCGCCTGCACCGCCGGCAGCGGGTTTGCCCCGACCACAGCGAGGCGCGGGGCCGGGTGGCGGGCGCGCAGCAGCGGCATCACGTGCTCGGCGAACCACACGGCGGCCTCGGCATTGGGCGGGTAGTCCATGTGGCCGGTGAACACGATGCGCGGCGCGTCGTCGTCCCACGGGCACGGGAAGCTGTGGGCGGGGCTGAAATAGTCGAGGTCGACCCCATTCTGCACCGCGAAGACCCGCCCGCTGGTGTGCGGGGCGAGGGCGGCGAAGCGCTGGCATTCCGCCTCGCTCACCAGCAAAGCGAGGTCGGCGGCAAGCGTGGCCCGGGCCTCGTATTCCAGCAGCGTGCGGGCTTCCCGCGCCCAGACCCAGCGCATGGGCAAGGCAGCCTGCGCGGCATAGGCGGCAAATTTTTCCGAATCGACATCGACCATGTCGAGCACCAGGGGGCGGCCGCTGCCGATCAGGTAGTCCGCCATCGGCGTGGAATAGGCGAAGCCGAGCGCGATCGGTCGTTCCGCCAACATGCGCCGCACCCAGGCGGCCAGTCCGGCATGGCCGTAGTAGTCGACCATCAACGGTCGCCCCGGCCGCAGCCGCGCCAGGGCGTGTAGCTTCTGCATTCGCGGGATGACGGGGAAGCTGGCCACCTCGCCGCAGACCGCGCGCACCGCATCCATGTGGCCCGCGTCGTCGGGGTTGTCGGAAAGGCAGCCGAGATGCACGCGCCAGGATTTCGCCAGATGACGGATCATGTTCCAGCTGCGGATCTTCTCCCCCTTGTCGGGCGGGTATGGGAAGCGGTGCGCGAGGAACAGCAGCTCCCGCATCACATCACCCGAGCCCGCGCACGATCGGCGGCCCCAGCAGGTTGGCCACCGGCAGCGGCAGCCGCTTCCAGGCGGCTATGAACATCCGGTATTTCGGGTTCAGCGGGTTGATGTCCGGAATCGAGGCGCCTGGGGCGAGGCGGAAGCGATAGGCCAGTGGCGCCGGCTCGAACCCCCAGTTCTTCTTGAAGGAGTAGGCGCCGGTGCCGGCTTTGCTGCGGCCGAAATCGAACAGCCGGAAGCCGCGCGCCGCCGCCCGGCGCATCACTTCCCAGTACATGAAATCGTTGCCATAGCGGTCCCGCGCCGCCAGGGTACCGCCGCCGTAATAGGGCAGCACCTCGTCGCGGAAGTAGAAGTTCATCACCGCGGCGATCGGGGTTGCGCCGTCGAGGATGGTCACGATGTCCGCGTCTGGCCCAAACTCCTCCATCAGGATCTCGAAGTAGCGGCGGGAGAACACCGGGGTGCCGAGGTTGCGCACACTCTCGGCGTAGATCCGGTGCAGCCGCGCCGGGTCGCGGTCGATCTCGGAGGTCAGGCCGAGGCCGACGCCCTTGCGCACCATCGCCCGCTGCTTGCGCGGGATCGCCTTCAGGTTGGCCTCGTCGTCGCCGCTGATCGGCTTGCGGAAGATCACGTACAGGTCCGATTTGGCCGGCCAGTCGGCCGGGTCCAGCCAGCCTTCCGGCGGGGGATGCAGGAAGCGGAACTCCAGCACCGGCACGCGGTCGCGCCGCATCAAGCCTTCGGCATGGGCGACCAGGGCGGCGAACGCCTCCGCGTCGGCGGCCAGTGGCCCGCCATTCACGCAGAACGGCACCGAGATCAGCGAATCCCCGAACAGACGCGTGCGGACCCGGGCCAGCGGCAACACGCCGACCACCGCACCGTCGCGCTCAGCGATCGTGTAGTGCGTGGCATGGCCGAAGGCGCGCGGGATCACGTGGCGCCAGGCAGCGCGGTGGAAGAACGTGCCCTCGGGATGGGCGAGCACGAAACTGTCCCATGCCCTGTCCAGGGCCGCGCCACCTGGGGCCTTGGCATCCTCGGCGCCGCCTTCCAGGGTACGCAGGCGAAGGGTCATGGCGGCGTATGTCCGCTCAGGCGGCCGCGGCAAGGGCGCCGGGGGAAGCGGGCGGTGCGGACAGTTCCGGGAACACCTCGTCCATGCGTCCCCAGGCGAAGTCGCGCAGCAGCCGGTCCAGCCGCGGGGCGGTCCTGCCGAGGTTCAGGTAGTGCCGGAAGCGTGACAGCCGCCCGGCGCCGGCGATGCGCGGCTGGCCGGGATCGATCTCCCATGGGTGGGTATAGAACATGGCGCCACGCCCCTCGGCGGCGTGGAAGGCGGCCAGGCCGCGGCGGAACACGACGTAGGGCAGCAGGCGGAAATAACCGCCGCCGGAGATCGGCAGGTTCTGGCCGCCCGATGGGCCAGCCCAGGGGCCTTTCAGCCGCAGCGTCGTCATCGGCACCTCCCACAGCAGGCCGTCCCCGACCGGGTGGGGGAAGCGCGGCGCGTTCGGCGCGCCATACAGGTCGTGGCGTACCGGATAGATGCTGGAGCTGTAGCGGTGCCCGGCCTCGGCCAACACCGAATAGGCCCAAGGCGTTGTCGGCCCGATCGAGAAGGTCGGCGCGCGATAGCCGGTGACAGCCACGCCGCCGATATCCTCCAGCAGGTGCCTGGCCCGCGTCACGTCCTGGTAGAACTGCTCCTGCGTCAGCGTCGCGACGCGCGCGTGGCCGTGGCCGTGGCTGGCCAATTCGTGCCCGCCAGCCACGATGCGACGGACCAGCGCCGGATGCCGCTCCGCCACCCAGCCCAGCGTGAAGAAGGTGGCGTGCACGCCGGCGCCGGCCAGCTGTTCCAGGATGCGGTCGGTGTTTGCCTCCACCCGGCGCGGAAAGCTGTCCCACGCGGTGCGCGGAACGGTGCGCGCGAAGGCCTCGACCTGGAAGTAATCCTCCACGTCGACCGTCATGGCATTGCGGATGGTCGTGCCGGATCGTGCCACGCTGGTCATGGGTGGCCGCTGCGCTGCTGGCTGAAGCCGCCGAACACGTCCATCAGGCGCTGGAACACCCGCTCCCGTCGCGCGACGGTTTCCTCCAGGGCCTCGATCCGCCGCAGCAGATCCGCATGGGTGCGGACATCCATCGCCTGGGCCGGCCGCAGCGGGATCACTTCCGCCCCCAGTTCGGTCTCGCCAACATTCTCGCCGCCGCCTTCAAGATCGTTGCGCAGTTCGTCGGCCGTCGCGTCGACCATGCGCGCCTCGATGTGGTGCGCTTCCTCCAGCGCCGCATACAACAGCACCCGCGCGGCCAGGCGGTTGATCCGGCGCGGCATGCCGCCGGTGTTGCGGAACACGGCGGTATGGGCCTCCGGGCTCCAGGTGGGGTCACCTTCCCAGCCCACTTCCGTCAGCCTGTGTTCGATGTAGCCGCGCGTCTCCTCCTCCGAAAGCGGGCCGAGGTGGTAGCTGGCGAGCACGCGCTGGCGCAGCTGGTCGAGGTCGGGCGAGGCGAGCTTGCGCCGGAACTGCGGCTGGCCCAGCAGGATGGTCTGCAGCGCGGCCTGGCCGTCCTCGGTGATGTTGGACAGCATGCGCAATTCCTCCAACGCCGCCAGCGTCAGGTTCTGTACCTCGTCCACCACCAGGAGGCAGCGCCGCCCTGCCGCGCGATGCTCGGCCAGCATCTCGGCGAACAGGCGGATCAGGGTCGCCTTGTCGGTCGCCTCGGTCTCGATGCCGAAGGCGGACATGGTCAGGCGGAACAGGTCTTCGTGGCTGACCTGCGTGGTGTTGATGCGCGCCAGGGTATAGGTCTCGCGGTCAAGCTCCGACCATAGCCGCTCCACCAGCGTGGTCTTACCCGCGCCGACCTCGCCGGTGACAATGATGAACCCCTCGCCTTGCGACAGGCCATAGATCAGGTGGGCAATCGCCCGCCCATGGCCGCGGCTGGCAAAGAAGAAGCGGCTGTCCGGCGTGAGCTGGAACGGCATGCCGGTGAAGTTGTAGAACCGCTCATACATGGGTTGGTGAAAACCTGTCTGTAATGTCGTAGTGGCGCGGTCAGAAGCTTTTGCGCAATCCAACGCTCACGAGGTTGGCATCATAGCCGAGCCCGGGCCTGTTGGAGCTCGAGCGGGTATAGGTATAGCTCGCACGTGTGGATAAAGTTTCCGATAGCGACCAGTTCAGGCCGGTCGACAGGGTCATCAGCTCCTGGTTGCCGAATCCGGCCGCGGAGCGTTCGCTATAGCTGGCCTGGGCGTTGCCGCGCAGACCAGGACCCAATTCCCGCTGCCACCCCAATGTGGTCGTCATCCAGGTGGTCCCCGGCGGTGCCCCCGGCGCTTCCGTGCTCAGCGTCTGGCGCTCGTCGCGGTTGAACGACAGGGTGTAGACGTCGATATCCTGCGTCAGCACGCCGCTGACCGTGATCCGTTTCACCCGCGACACGCCGCCCTGGGCGCCGGCAAAGTTGTTGTTCACCTGAATCGGCATGCCGGTCGCCGGATCAATGACGATGCCGGGCGAGATCGCTTGGCCGCGCGTCAGGGCGTATTGCAGATCGTCGGCAAGGCTCGATACGCCCTCGGAGTAGGAGGCCGAGACGCGGGTTCGCGCGGTTGGTGCGGTCGTGCCCTCGAACCTGAAATTGTCTCCGCCGTCGCGGCGTCCGTAGAGCAGGGTCATGCTCGTGTCGGGGCTGGGGGTCCAGCGCACGCCAACGTTCCAGATGAAATCGTTGATGCGGATCGGCCGGATGCCGCTGTAGCGGAGGTCCTGGTGCCCGATCAGTCCCAGCATTGTCACTTCGCGGGTCACGGCATAGCCGAGGTCGAGGGTTTCGCTGTTGCGATGCGCGTTCTTCAGCACGCCCTGCCCGTTGTAGACGATGCGAGACGTCGCCAAGGTGAAGTTGAACCGCCCGAACTCCTGCCCGCTGGTGAACGAGGCCTGGGTGGTGTTCGTGATGGTGTTGCCGGTGTTCAGCGCCGGCGCGAAGGGCGTGTTCACCCGCGCGGCCTGCCCGGTCTGTTTCAGATAGCCGACGTTGTGGCTCACATCCAACGCGCCGTAATCGGCGAAGACGTGGCGCAGCTGTGGCCCGAACGAGAAGCTGGAGGACTGGATGCGATCCTGGCGGGCGAGGTTGCCGGCCCCGCCGGGTCCGACGCCGCCGAAGCGCGAGAACTCGTTCATGCTGGCGGAAGCATTGAAGAACAGCAGGTCCTCGAAGATCGTCGCCCGGCCGTTGGCATTTAGGTTGTGGGCAACCGCGTTCTGCCGCGAGTCGCGCGCGAACATGCGTGCCGTCGGCGCATAGCCAAACGCGCCGGTGAGCCGCTGGGACGTGCCCTGGATATAGATGCTGGGGGTGATCGATGTCACAATCTCGGATCCGCGCCGCCCGCCGCCGACTCCCAGCGAACGGCTGTTGTCGGTTGCCAGTACATCAATGTCGATGGCCGGGGCCACGCTCCATGATCGCGCACCGACTGGCATGCCCACAGGCCCGTAGGCCCGCTCGAACGCCTGGCGCAGATCGCCCAGCTGCACTGGCGCGCCGAGATGAGGCGCCAGCTGCGCGTGCGCGGCAACGCTGTGCGCGATGGTCGCCACTGCGGCTGCAACCGCCAAGCGGCCCATCCGCGTCGCACTTCGGCGCGGACGCGTGGATTCAGGCTTCAACATGACCGTGCCGCATGCGCTGTACTCGCTCACGTCGGGCGCTGTCGCCATCGACCGCACCACCAAGGGTTTCGATGCCAATCCTAACGTGTGGACTCAGGAGTAGGAACCAAAATAGTGATACGCACCGAAGGTGTAGCTGGTTGTGACGCGGATCTTGTTCAGCATCAGCGTGATCGTGGGGCACGCCTTGATCAGATCCAGGGCCGCCAGCACCTCCGACCGCTGCGTGCGTTCCGCTTCCACCACCATGACCACCTGGCCGACCAGCGGCGCGATCGTGCTTGGGTCCGAGGTGGACAGGCACGGCGGTGCGTCCAGGATCACGATGTGGTTGGCATAGCGCCGGCCCAGCCGCTCGATCAGGGCGGTGATTGGCCGCGCCACCGTGCCCTCTGCCCCGCCTTCCAGCGAGTCGACGCGGCGCACCCCCACCGGGAGGAAGGCGAGGTTGGGGATCACCGTGCGCACCACGGTATCCTCGATGCGCAGGCTCGGGGTGAGTGCCAGGTCGATCAGGCCGGGCCGGTCGCCGATGCCCAGCTGGTCCGACAGCGCGTTCTGCTTGGCGTCCACGTCAACCAGGAGCACTTCGCGTTGGGTGTGCTGGGCGATGCTGCCGGCCAGGTTCAGCGCGGTAAAGCTTTTGCCTTCACCCGGCCGCGCGCTGGTGACCATCACAAGGTTGCCCGCGCCGCGCCCTGGCGTGTAGCTGCCGCGCACCGAGCGCAGGATCTGCCCGACCGAGACGCGGAATTCCTCCGAGATGCGGGTGCGCGCCTTGCGCCCGACCACCAGGCCGGCGCGTTCCAGCGACACGAGGTCCAGCGTCAGCGGCGCCGGCACCATGGTGTCCAGGTTCACCCCGGGCGAGGGTGCCACCAACTCGTCGCGCGGTGCCTCGCGCCGGACCGGCCGCTCCATCACCAGCGTGCCGGCGTGGCTGTCCCTGTCGGCGGCAGTGACTGCATCGTCCGCGGCAACGATCGGCGGCGGGGGCAGGGACACGGTGTCGTCGGGATGTCCAGCGGAAGCGATGCCTGCACCGCTGGCGAAGTCCTGTGCAGAAGTTGGTGCAGCGTCCGGCACCACCGGGGGCGGCATCGGCAACGTCGCCGCCATGGAGTCCGCCGGCCGCCGTGTTTCGCCGCCTTCAGCCTTGGTCCCAAGCCCGCCAACGCCACCCAGGCGTGCCGCGAGTCGTTCAGCCAGATGATCGGGTCCTTTTGCCATGGCCTAGAGCGGTCCCCCCGATTTCAACAGGCGGTAGAGCAAGCCCGTGTAAACGCCGAGCAACATGACAAGCGCCATACTGAACGACACCACCGATACGATTCGCGCGCTGGCCGATGTGACCGCAACCATGGATATACTGCCGGCCACCGGGAGGCCGATATCGCGCAATTCGTCCAGCGTGTGGAAGGACTGGTCGAATTGCGCCAGCAGCAGCGCCAAACCCACCCCGAGGGCAATCGCCGCCACCAGCACGGCTGTGGTCAGCACGCCACGCTTCGGTTCCACCGCGTTCTGCGGCACCTGCGGCGGATCGACGATCTGGATCTTGATCTTGTCGGCATCCGCGTCCGCCGCGGAGGCAATGCGCATCGACTCGCGCCGCGCCAGCAATTCCTCGTAGTTGCGGCGCAGCACGTCATAGTCGCGGTTCAGGTTCATGAATTCGGCTTGCAGCCCGGGTGCGCCGCGGGCGATCTCCTCCAGCCGGTTGCGTTCGCGCGTGGCATCGGCCAGCTGCCGCTGCAGCGACGACAGCGCTGATTCCGTCTCGACCAGCCGCACCTTCAACTGCTCGTACACCGGGTTCGGCTGCGACCGGCTGCGCGAGCCCAACGTGGTGCCGCCAGGATCGTTGGGTGTCGTGGCACCGGCCGCGGCGCGTGCCATCTGCTCCGCCTCGCGCAGCGCGGTGGTCCGCAGCGTTTCCAGCCGGCGCTTGGCGAACACCACGTCTGGGTGATTGTCGGTGTAGCGTTGCCGCAGTTCGCCCAATGCGGTCTCCGCCTCGTCCAGCCGCGCCTTGGCCGGGCCGGACAGGTTGCGCAGCAATCCGGTCGCGCCGGTGCCCTGGGTTTCCGTTTCCGTCACCAGCAGCGGCGGTATCGCGGCAACCTCGGCGCGCAGCATGTCGCGCTTCACTGTTTCGTCCTGCAGGCTGCCCTGCAACGCGCGCACCATCTGCGTCGCGGTCTCCATCCGGGTCACGCCATTCAGGTCGTTCGGGAGCAGGTCCATGTATTTCGAGCGGAAATCCGCCCGCCGCCGTTCCGCATCGCGCAGCTGCCGCTCATAGGCGGCGATTTGCTGTTCCAGGAACAGCGTCGCGTTCTGCATCTCCGAGCGGTTGGCGCCCGTTTTGCTTTCAATGAAGGTCGTCAGGATTGTCTGCACCACGTCGAACGCCAGCTTCGGGCTGGTGTTGCGATAGGCGATGGTGAACAAGTTGCGCGTGTGCGGCGTGATCTTGATCTGGTTGGCCAGTCCCTGGACAAGCGCCTCCAGGTCGGATGAGCCGGAAATCTGCAGATCGAGGTCGGTGTTGGAGATCAGGCGCTCCAGGTTCGGCCGGCTCAGCAGTGTCCGCTGCAGCATGTCGACCTGGCCGCTGACTTGGTTCTCCACTGCAAGGCCCCGCAGCAGTGGGGTCAGCACCGCGTCGGCATCCACGTACAGCCGCGCGCTGGCTTCGTAGCGGTTCGGGATCATCGTCACCGCCACCCAGCCGATCGCACAGACGATCCAGGTGCAGGCGACCATGGCCCAGCGGAACCGCCAAGCCGCCGACGCCTGCCGCCGTATCAGGACGCGAAGCTGTTCCATGCCTCTAGTGCCTCACATCAAAACCAGCTTTGGGGGATAATGAGCGTATCGCCCGGCCGCATCTCCACGTTCTGGCAGATGTCGCCGTTCTTGATCAGGTCGTTCAGCCGGACGCGGATGGTATCCTGCTGGGTGCCGACGCGCCGCACGATCACGGCACTGTTCCCTGCAGCATACCGGGTCAGGCCGCGCGTTGCGATCATCACGTCAAGTACGGTCATCCGGTCGCGATAGGGAATGGCTGCCGGCTCGGTCGCCTCGCCCAGCACCTTCACCTGGCGTTCGAAAGGACCGACGAAGCCCGTCACCATCACCGTCACGATCGGATCCTGGACGTATTCCTTCAGCCGCTGCTGCAGTTCCTCGCCGAGCTGCGTCGGCGTCTTGCCGGCGGCCACGATGTCGGGGATCAGCGGCATCGAGATGCGCCCGTCGGGGCGGACGGGAATGCCGGGCATGCTCAGTTCCGGAGCCCGGTAGACCGAGATCCCAAGCTGGTCGCCGGCGCCGATCACGTACGACGATGTTGGCTGCGTGGAGGCGGACGATGTGGAGGCCGACGGCGTTGTTTCGTCGGTCGGGAGACCGGCCAGCGCCGCGCAGACCGGGCCGGAGCCTGGCTGAGGAGACGAACCGCAGGCCGCCAGAAAGGACAAGGCTGTGAGAAAAACCAAGCCAGTGGATGCGCGTCGGAGGGTCATATCGCTCTCTCGCAAGGGGGTGTGCAGCCGGAATGCGTGCAGCAAGGTGAATCAGGCCCGCCGCGCCGGATCAGGTTCTCCGAATATCCGGAGCGCCGACTAGGACGCCCCGCGAATATCCAGGTCCGCTGCCGTCCCAAGCGGGACGGCATGGGGGTGGTAGGCGCGGAAGGAATTGAACCCCCAACCTCTGCCATGTGATAGCAGCGCTCTACCTTTGAGCTACACGCCTGCAGGCCCATCGTCACTTCACGTCGGTGATACTCCGTCCGCCTCATGACCTTCATGGATCGCCCGCTACGGCACGATCGTATCCGTCCAGCCCGATCACTCGAACTGACCAGCGAGTGCCGCACAACCCTGGTCGCGGTCACCCTAGCGTCCTCCCATTCCGCCGGAAGCACCGGGGAGGCGGGATGCCAGTGTGCCCTGGCCGGCGTCAACGGGTGTGTGCATACCGCGTGAACCCACAACAAATTCCTACCACGTTCCCTCGTTGAGGGCAAAGACAAGCGCCGGAACAGCACGAACGTGCGCGCCAACGGCCGCCCGCCGATGGCCGGGCCAGCAAACACCCCTCCCGACCCAGGTGGGGTCGGCGCCGTAGGCTGGACCAGCCAATCCCAGTCTACGTCCATTTTATTACAAAGCCCCGTCACATTGGAGACACACGCGGGACGCAGCCGCGCGCCGGAACCGGAATCAACGCCGCCATGGAGATGCTACTGCACGTTGCGGTATCGGGAAGCAAGTCAACGCGATGTGAATGGCACATGACGGCGGTTTCAGGCACGTTGCCTTCCGAACGAGATGTGCCGTGCCACGGTTGTTGCGTGCATACCCGCCGGCGCGGTAACACTGTTTTGTATATGATTTGGATTGCTCCGGATTGGGAGCACGGTCGGCGAAGACTTTTCAGGAGCGACTCATGGCGCGTCTTTTTGACGGATTCGTTGCTCTGGAAATGGTAGTTCTCGGAATTCTCGAACTCAGTCTCTGTTTTCTCGTTTTTTACATCCTTCTCCTTCCTGGAGATGTTGCGGTATCGGCGGCGGCCCAGGGCCTGTTCGGCCTGCATGCCGACACCGCCAGCCACGCCGCCATCCTATCCCTGACGATCGGCGTGATTTCCATGACGATTGGCATGTACCGGCCCGAAATCTGCCTGCAAACGCGCCGCCTGCTGGTGAACTCGGTGGTGGCCGGCGTCCTCGCCTTCCCTGCCATCCTCGCCCTTAGCGTCGTCACCGACCTCGATCCGAGTTTCCTGCTGGGCCAGGACGCGCTGTGGCCGATGAAAATCCTGCTCTCCTGGATCCTGATGCTGTTCATCACCCGCCTCTGCTTCCGCGTCGTGTTGCGCAGCGGTATGTTGAGCCGCCGCGTGTTGATCGTCGGTTCGCCCGACCACGCCCGCGGCACCGAGGCAGCTATCCGGTCGATGCGCCGCGGCTTCTTCAGCCTTGCCGGCGTTGTCGCCCCTGAGGCGGCCGCCACCGTCGCGTCGGATGGCCGGCATGGTCGCCGCATCTGGGGCGTGGTTCTGACGCGGGATGCACGCAGCGCGATTGACGCTGATACAAGGGGCCTGCTGCGCGACCGGGGCGTCCGCCTGTTCGACGACGTCGTCTTCCGTGAACAGCAACTGCGCCGGCTGGACCTCCAACACCTGAGCCCCGATTGGCTGGCCGGCATCGAGGCCGCCGCGCCGGGCCGCCTTGCCGCGGTGACCCGCCGGACGGCAGACATTTCGATCAGCCTGGCAATCCTTGCACTCACCGCCCCGGTGATCGCCGGGGCCGCGCTGCTCGTCCGCCTCACCAGCCCCGGCCCGATCCTCTATCGACAGGTTCGCGTCGGCCTGGGGGGTGCGCCGTTCGTGCTGTTCAAGTTCCGCTCCATGCATGTCAACGCGGAAGCGCTGGGCCCGGCCTGGGCGGCCCGGCACGACCCGCGAGTGACGCCGGTCGGCGGCATCATGCGCCGCACCCGCATCGACGAACTGCCGCAGCTGTTCAACGTGCTGCGCGGCGAGATGAGCCTCGTCGGCCCACGGCCGGAGCGCCCGCATTTCGTCGCCCAGCTCGACAGCCAGATCCCTTTCCATGCCGACCGCACCCGCGTTAAGCCCGGCATAACCGGCTGGGCGCAGGTCAACTACCCCTACGGCGCCTCGGTCGAGGACGCCCGGCAGAAGCTGGCCTACGACCTTTACTATGTGAAGCACCGCAACCTGCTGCTGGACCTGACGATCCTGATGGCGACGATCCGGGTGATCCTGTTCCAGGAAGGCGCACGCTGATCCACCGCACGCTCGTGCCGCAGCGCCAGCGTTGTCCGGTCTCCCCGGGCATGCCCCTGGGCCGGACGGAGCGCGTGGGCCTATAGTGCTCCTGCGCGGGACAGGCCCTGCGATGGCACGCCGGTGGGTGGGGGAGCGATGGTCGGGGCGGTGATGCTGGCACATGCGGGCTGCGCGGCCATCTATGCCGCGCTATCCGCATTGATCCTGATCCGTGCGCGGCTGAGCCGCACCGGCTGGCTGCTGGCCGGCGCCGCGGCAATGACCGCGCTCTGGGCCGGCAGCGTGGCCCTTCAACCCGACACCCCGTTCACCGGCCTGCCCGGCGCGCTCGACCTGCTGCGATCGGTCGCATGGTATGTCTTCATCCTGCATCTCTATAGCCGGACGGTGCGCGCCCCCGGCCAACTCGGCCAGGCCTTTGCCATGATGGGGTTCGTCGCCCTGCTGGTAATCGGCGTCAGCGTCCTGATGGAGCCAGCCTCCTCCGGCGGAATGTCGCTGTTGTCGGCCGGCACCGCGGTGCGGTTGGGCCTCGCGGTCTGCAACATCCTGCTGATCGAGAACCTTTACCAAAACGTTCCTGACGAGGCGAAATGGTATATCAACCTGCCCTGCATCGGCCTGGGTGGGCTGTTCGTGTTCGATATCGTTCTGTCGGCCGACGCGGTGCTGTTCCGCACGATCTCGCCCAGCCTGGTCGGCGGGCGCGCGGTCGCCACCGCCATCGTCGCCCCCCTGCTGGCGGTGGCCGCGGCCCGCAACCGCGACTGGAAGATCGACATCCACCTCTCGCGCTCCGCCGCCTTCCACAGCGCGACCCTGGTGGTGGCTGGAATTTTCCTGCTCGGCCTATCGGCGGTCGGCGAAATGTTCCGCCATATGGGGCCCGGCTGGAGCGGCGTGGCGGAGATCAGCCTGGTATTCGCCGGCGTCATGGCCACCGCGGTCATGCTCACCTCCGGTAGCGCGCGGTCGCGCCTGCGCAGCCTGGTAGTGGACAATTTCTTCAGCAACCGCTTCGACTATCGCCGCGAATGGTTGCGCTGCATCGCCACGCTTTCCGGCGCCGAGACCGAGGCCAAGCTCCCCGTCCGCGTCATCCGCGCGGCAGCGGACATCGTGGACAGTCCCGGCGGCATCCTCTACCTGCGCGCGCCTTCCGGCGGCACCGCGGCATCGCAGGCGGCGCCGTTCCATTGGACGGGCGCCTGGAACCTGCCCTCCGGTGGCATGCCGATCCCGTCCGATGCCGCGTTGGCCACAGCACTTCGCCGTGGCGGAGGGGTCGTGGCGCTCGACGCCTCCAGCCGCCCGGCCGAGTCGCCCGACAAGGCATGGCTCGCCGTGGCGTTGCCGCTTGGCCCGGCTGGGGCATCCGGCGCCGAAGCAAATCCCGCCATTATCGGCTTCATCCTGCTCGCCCCCCCCCGCGCGCCCTTCCGCCTTGATCGCGAGGTGTTCGAACTGCTGCGCATCGTCGGGCGCGAGGTTGCGACCTATGTGGCCGAGCAGCGGGCCACCGAGGTGCTGACCCAGGGCCGCCAACTGGCCGAATACGGCAAGCGCTTCGCCTTCGTCGCGCACGACATCAAGAACGTGTCGTCCCAGCTCTCGCTGCTGCTGTCCAACGCCGAACGGCACATCAGCAACCCCGAGTTCCAGCGCGACATGCTGACGACGGTGCGGGCGTCGGTGCAAAAGATCTCCGCCCTGCTCCGTCGGCTGGAGGCGCCCGAGCCCGAGCCCCCCGCCGCCACGCTGCAGCCGGTGGAACGCCTGGCCACCCTGGTCGAAAGCGTCGCGCACGGCCGCGGCGTGGCGGTGCAACTGGACTACGACCGCACCGGCGTGGGCGTCGGCATGGCCGCAAGCGCCTTCGACGCAGTCGTCACCCACCTGCTCACCAACGCCATCGAGGCAATCCTGGCACGGGGCGCTTCGGGCGAATTGCCGCCGGTGCGCGTCATCGTCGGGCATGAGGGCAACCGCGTGCTGGTGGACATCGTCGACCAGGGCACCGGCATGACCGAGGCGTTCATCCGCGACACGCTGTTTCGCCCCTTCGGCACCTCCAAGCGCGGCGGCACCGGCATCGGCGCCTTCCAGGCGCGCGAGTTGCTGCGCGAGGCCGGCGGAGACCTCGTCGTCGCGAGCCGCCCCGGGCAGGGGACGACGATGCGCCTCGTCCTGCCCGCCGCAGCCACCCTTGCAAGGCGCCAGCCAGCCGAGGGCGCCCCCGCTTGAGGCACGCCGCCCCGATGCGCGCCCCGATGCGCGCCCCCACGGGCGTCCCGATAGGCGCAGGGTTCGACGTGCCCGATGTATGGCGATCGAACGGATTCGTGTATGCCATCCTGGGCGTTCACCATTCGGCATTGAACGCCCGGGTAGTATAGTATCAGGCAATGACAACGGCACCCAGCAAACCCAAGCTGCTGATCATCGAGGACGACGAAGGGTTGTGCAGCCAGTACCGCTGGGCATTCCCCGAGTACTCCCTGCTGATCGCCCACGCCCGCCACTCCGCGCTGGTGCTGGCGCTGAAGGAGCAGCCGGCGGTCGCCATCATGGACCTCGGTCTGCCGCCGGACCCCGACGGCGTCAGTGAAGGCTTCGCGACGCTGGAGGCGCTGGCCCGCCAGAACCCCGATATGAAGGTGATCGTCGCCACCTCGCACGGCGACCGCACCCACGCGCTGCGCGCCATCGGCAACGGCGCCTATGATTTCTGCGAGAAGCCGGCCGATATCGACCTGCTGCAAACCATCGTCGCCCGCGCCCTTCGCCTGCGCGACCTTGAGGACGAGAACCGCCGCCTTGCCGCCGGCACCGGCTCCGCCAGCCCGATCAAGCGCATCGTCACCGCCAACGAGGGGATGCTGAAGGTTTGCCGCACGGTGGAGAAGCTGGCCACCGCCAATGTCGCCGTCCTGCTGCTGGGCGAAAGCGGCACCGGCAAGGAGGCGCTGGCCCGCGCCCTGCACGACCTCGGCCCGCGCGCCCGCGGCCCATTCATCGCCATCAACTGCGGCGCCATCCCCGAGAACCTGCTGGAATCGGAACTGTTCGGCTATGAGCGCGGCGCCTTCACCGGTGCCGTGAAGCAAACCATCGGCAAGATCGAGGCGGCCAACAAGGGCACGCTCTTCCTCGACGAGATCGGCGACCTGCCCTTCCCGCTCCAGGTCAAGCTGCTGCGTTTCCTCCAGGAACAGGTGATCGAGCGCGTCGGCGGCCGCCAACCCATCCCGGTCGACGTGCGCGTGGTCTCGGCCACCAACATGCAGATCGAGGAACAGGTGGCTGGCGGGCGCTTCCGCAACGACCTCTACTACCGCCTGAATTCCGTCACCGTGCGCATCCCGCCGCTGCGCGAGCGGCCGGGCGATGCGGGGCTTCTCGCCCGCTTCTTCCTCGCCCGCTTCAACCATGAGTTCGGCCGCAACCTGCGCGGCTTCGCCGACACCGCCATGGCCGCCATCAGCGCCCATGCCTGGCCGGGCAACGTGCGCGAGCTGGAAAACCGGATGAAGCGCGCCGTGGTCATGAGCGAGGGCCGCCTGGTCGAGGCCACCGACCTCGAGCTGGAGCCGATCGAGCCTGAGGATGACGACCTCGACCTGCGGGCCGCGCGCACCCGCGCCGAGCTGGAGGTGCTGCAGAAGGCGATCGCCCGCAGCCGCGGCCGCCTCGCCCATGCCGCCAAGCTGCTCGGCATCAGCCGCCCAACCCTCTACACCTTGCTCGAGGCGCATGGGCTGAGCGTCGAAAGCCTCACCAGCGCATTGCTTGACCCGGACCTGCCCGCGCCAGCGGCGAGCCCAGGGGCCACCCCGGCGGGACCCGGCACGGGCGCCCACGGCACCAACGCGCCGCTGCACAACATGGACTGACCCGCCATGATCAAAAAGATTCTCCTCGCCCTGGTGCTCCTGGCCGTCCTCGGCGGCGGCGCGGGGGTCGCGTGGTTCAAGTTCATGCGACCGGTCGATCCCTTCGCCGCGGCTAAATCGGCCATGGACCGCGGCGACCTGCGCACCGCCCAGATCGAGCTGCGCAACACCGTGCGCAGCGACCCCAACAATGCCGAGGCACATTTCCGCCTGGGCGTCATTCAGCTTCGCATGGGCGACCCCATCTCCGCGGAGCGCAGCCTGCGCCAAGCCCGCGACAACGGCTTCGACCCGCGCCCGATCATCCCGCTCATGGCCCAGACCTATATGGCCCAGGGAAAGTTCCGCGAGTTGCTGCGCGACTTCGCCACCACCAGCGTCGCGCAGGACCAGCTTGGCCCGATCCTGGTGATGCGCGGCACCGCCCACCTGCAGCTCGGCGAACTCGACCCCGCCTACGACGCCTTCATCGAGGCCGAGAAGGTCGCCCCCGCCGCCATCGAGCCGCTGCTCTCCACCGCCCGCGTCCTGATCTCCCGTCGCGACATGCAGGGGGCGGAAGGCCGCATCGACCGCGCGCTGGTTTTGAACGCCAGGTCGCCCGAGGCGCTGGTGCTCAAGTCCCAGCTGCTGAACATGCGCGGCGACCGCCGCAACGCCCTCTCGGCCCTCGATACCGCCGTCCAGCAGGCGCCCGCCATGCTGGCCGCGCGGCTAGAGCGCGCCAACCTGCTGGTGGCCCTTGGCGACGACGCCAAAGCCAAGGAAGACGTCACCGCGGTGTTGCGGATGGAGTCGCGCAGCGCCGGCGCCATCTACCTCCAGGCAGTGCTCGCCGCCCGGGCGCGCGAGTTCCAGGCCGCCGACGCAGCCCTTACCCAGATCGCCGGCCTGCTGCCCCGCTTCCCGCGCGGCCTCTACTTCCTGGGCGTGGTGAAGTTCAACCTCGGCCAGGCCGAACAGGCGCTCGACGCCGCGGAAAAGTTCGTCGCCCGCAATCCCGTCGACCTCGACGGGCTGAAGCTCCTTGGCCGCGTCCTGATCGCCGGCCAAAGGCCTGCCGGCACGATCGAACTCATCGCCAAGGCCACCGCCGAGGGCGTCACCCCCGACGCCGAGTTGCTCGACGTGCTGGCCCGCGCCTACGCACAGGACGGCCAGCAGGCCAAGGCGCTGGAAACCTACGAGCAGGCCAGCAAGCTCGCCCCGGACAACGCCGATATCATGACCCGCCTCGCCGCCACGAGACTCAGCATGGGCGACGCCGCCGGGGCCGCCAAGGACCTCGAGGCCTCCCTCGAGATGTCGCCACGCAAGGTGGATGCCAGCGAGGCCCTGATCGTCGCCGCCCTGGCGTCCGGCGACGTCGACCGCGCCGCCGTGGCACTGGAGCGTGTGCAGCAGGCGGGGCTCAAGAGCGAGAACATCGCCGTGCTCGAGGGCCTCGTCCTCTCCGGACAACTCCGGTTCGACGCCGCCCGCACCGCCTACCTCAACGCGTTGCGCGATTACCCCGGCTCCCTGCGCGCCCGCTTCAACCTCGCTCGCCTGGCCAACATGCACGGCCGCACCGCCGAGGTGGAGCAATACCTGGGCGAGATCCTGCGCCAGGAGCCGGCGAACGAGCAGGCGCTGTCCATGCTGGTCAACACCTTCCTCATCGACGGTCGCCTCGCCCGCGCCATCACCGCGGCCGAAACCGGACGCGCCGCGGCCCCGGCCAACGTTGCCGTCGCCGCCCTGCTCGCCGACCTCTACGTGCGCAACAACGAACCGCGCAAGGCGCTGGAAACCGCCGATGCAGCGCTGAAAGACCTTCAGGTTCCGCCGCCGGTGCTCATCCTCGCCCGCGCCCGCGCCCAGGTCGCCCTCGGCCTGCTGCGCGAGGCGCAGGAAGGCTTCCGCCTGATGCTCGCGACCAACCCGGGCGATGCCGGCGCGCGCCGTGCCCTGGTCGAGATCATGCTGCGCGACAACAGCCCCGAGGCCGCCCGCGCCCTGCTGCGCGACGGTCTCGCCGCCACCCCAGGCCATCCCGCCCTGGTGCAGACGCTGATCGGCGTGGACCTGCGCGAAGGCGGGCCGGAGCGTGCCCTGGCCACCCTGGCCGAACTGCAGCGCGACACGCGCAACCTGGCGGCCTCGCGCGGGCTCAAGGGCGACATCCTGATGACCACCAACCGCTTCGCCGAGGCGGCCCAGGCCTACATGGACGACCTGCGCGCCCAGCCCCGGCCAGACCTCGTGCTGCGCGCCGCCAACGCGCTGAACGCCGCCAACCGCAGCGCCGACGCCTCCCGCCTGCTCAGCGAATGGCTGGCAGCCTCGCCCGACGATATGAATGCCCGCATGGCGCTGATCTCCAACGACCTCGCCGGCCGCCGCTACGTGGAGGCCGAGAAGCAGCTGGAGGCCGTGATGGAGAAGCAGCCGAACAACGCCATCGCGCTGAACAATCTCGCCTGGCTCTATCACCAGAAAAACGACTCCCGCGCCCGCTCCATGGCCCAGAAGGCGTGGCTGTTGGCCCCCACGGCCCATATCTCCGACACGCTTGGCTGGATCCTGACCACCCAGGGCGAGGCGGTGCTCGCCCTGCCGCTGCTGCGCCAGGCCGCCCGCGAACTGCCAGGCGAAGCCACGATCCAGTATCACCTCGCCGTGGCCCTGTCCGAGGCCGGCATCCGCGACGAGGCGGTCACCATCCTGCGCCCGCTGATCGCCGGCAGCGCCACATTCGACGAAAGGGAGGAGGCCGGGCGCCTGCTGGAACGGCTCGGCCGTCGCTGACCGCCACGCCGCCGCTCCCGCGCCCCGTTTTCCCACTGTGCCGGCCCTGCCGCGGCTGCTGACCTTCACCACGCTGTATCCCAACAGCGCGCAGCCCAACCACGGCATCTTCGTGGAGAACCGGCTGCGCCACCTGATGCACGACACCGGCATCGCCAGCACCGTGCTGGCGCCAACCTGGTGGTTCCCCTCCACCTCGCCCCGCTTCGGCACCTGGGGCGCCTATGCAAGCGTTCCGGCGCGCGAGGAACGGCACGGCATCACCGTCCACCATCCGCGCGCCGTCACCGTGCCGAAGCTCGGCATGTACACCGCGCCCTACGCGCTGTTCCTCGCCGCGCGCGCCCATCTGCGCCGGCTGGTCGCCGATGGGCTGCAATTCGACGCGATCGACGCCCACTACCTCTACCCCGACGGCGTCGCCGCGCTGTGGCTGGCGCGCGCATTCGGCAAACCGTTCGCCATCACCGCCCGTGGCTCCGACGTCACCGAACTGCCCGACCACGCCATCCCGCGCCGCCTGATCCTCCGCGCGATCCACGGCGCCGATGCCCTGGTCGCCGTCAGCGCCGGGCTCAAGGCGCGGCTGGTCGAACTCGGCGCGCCCGAGGACAAGGTGAGCGTGCTGCGCAACGGCATCGACACCGCGCTGTTTCATCCCGGCCCCTGGCCAACGCCGGAGGGCACGGTCCTCCACCGCGACGCCGCCCGCGCCCGCCTCGGCTTCACCCGCCCCACGCTGATCTCTGTCGGCGGGCTGATCCCGCGCAAGCGCCACCACCTCGCCATCGACGCCATGGCCCTGCTGCCCGGCTGGGACCTGGTGATCGTCGGCGCGGGGCCAGACCACGCCGCCCTCGCGGCCCAAGCCACCGCGCGCGGCCTGTCCGACCGCGTCCGCCTGCTCGGCCCGCGCCCGCACGCCGATCTGCCCGCCTACTACGGCGCCGCCGACGCGATGGTGCTCGCCTCCTCGCGCGAGGGCTGGGCCAACGTGCTGCTCGAATCGATGGCCTGCGGCACCCCGGTCGTGGCCAGCCGCATCCCCGGCAACCCCGAGGTGGTCCAGCGCCGCGAGGCCGGGCTGATCGTGCGCGAGAACACCGCGGACGGCATTGCCGAGGCGGTGCGCGCCCTGTTCGACCCACCGCCTGACCGCGCCGCCACACGCCGCTATGCCGAAGGCTTCGGCTGGCAGGAAACCAGCGCCGGCCAACTCGCCCTGTTCCGCCGCATCACCGCGGCCGGCTAAACCCAACCACATCTTGCGCCCCGGGCTGGACCTGGGCTGCCGGCTGGCGGATCATGCGCGCGCATGAAGTCCGTCCACCGCCCCACGCTGCCGGCCGACGCGTGTGCCGCATGCCGCTGAAGGAGCTGTTCTCCGGAACGCTCTGGGTCGTGGCGGCGCGCTGGGGCATCCGTGCGATCGGCCTGGTCAGCACCGTGGTGCTGGCCCGCCTGCTTACGCCCGCGGATTTCGGCATCATCGCCCTGGCCATGCTGGTCGTCGGGTTGATCGAGATCTTCAACGAGACCGGGTTGGTGATCTTCATCATCCGCCACCCGGACCCGCAGCGCAGCCACTTCGACACCGTCTTCACGCTGCAGCTCATCATCGGCACGCTGCTCACCGTGGCGATCATGCTGGCCGCCCCCTTCGGCGCCGCCTTCTTCCGCACGCCGCAGATCGAGCCGGTGATCCAGGTGCTCGCCCTGCGCTCCCTGCTGTGGGGGCTGGAAAACCCGGGCATCATCTGGTTCCGCAAGAACATGGTGTTCCGCAAGGACTTCGAGTTCATGGTGGTGACCAAGCTGGTCTCGTTCGTGGCCACCATGGTCGCCGCCGTGCTGCTGCGGAATTACTGGGCGCTGGCCGTCGGCATCGTCGCCGGCGGCGTCGTCTCCACCATCCAGTCCTACCGCATGCACCCCTACCGCCCGCGCCTGAGCCTGGCCGAGATGCGCCATGCCTGGAGCTTCTCCACCTGGATGCTCCTGGTGCACATGCTGGAATTCGCCAACACCAGGATCGACGAGGTCGTCATCGGCCGCGCCCGCTCCACCACGGAGATGGGCTACTACAATGTCGGCTCCGACATCGCCGCCACCCCGGTGCAGGAGCTGGTCTATCCCATGACCCGCGTTTGGGTGCCCGCCTTCGCGCGTCTGGCGCACGACCAGGCGCTGCTGGAACAAACCTATCGCTGGGTGATCGCCGCCGTCGCCATCCTGGCGCTGTCGGTCGGCGTCGGCCTGTCCCTGGTCGCACATGACTTCGCGCTGCTGGTGCTGGGCCCCGCCTGGCTGCCAGCGGTGCCGGTGATCCAGATCCTCGCGGTCGCCGCGGCCATGGCGGCGATGACCATGCCGCTCGGCTCCGTGCTCGGCGCCACCGGCGACCCCCGCGTCGTGCTGAGCCTGGCGCTGGTGCGCACCATGCTGCTGGTGGCAACCGTGGTGCCGGCGGCATTGTGGTACGGGCTGGCCGAAGTGGCGCTCGGCCGCGCGGTCGCGACCGCCGTGGCGCTGGCGGTGTCGTTCACGGTGTTCGAACGTGTGGTCGGGCTGAAGCTGTTCACCCTGGCCCGCGGCATGCTCCGCCCGCTGCTTGGCGCCATCGCGATGTCCGCCGTCGTCATTCCGCTCCAGGGCGCCGCCCCCGACGTGCCGCTGCTGCGCCTGGCACTGTCGATGGCCGCCGGAGCCGCCACCTTCGCGGCAACGCTGCTGACCCTGTGGGCGCTGGCTGGCCGCCCACCCGGCGTGGAACGGGACGCGCTGCGCTGGATCGGGGGGCGGCTGAGACAATAGTGATCAAGCAGCGGGGCTCTGCCCTGCACCCCGCCAGGGGCCAAGCCCCATAAGCGCGAAGATTGGGAAGGCTGGGCTCTGCCCAGACCCGCCAGGTCCGGCGCGCGCCTTCGCGCGACGGGCCGAGCCCCTGGACTTCAACACATTCTAATTAACGGGGTTCCAAGGGCCGTCGGCCCTTGGTGGGTGATCCGTGGCGCGGCTTCGCGCCGCGTCGGCAAAGCCTTGGCCTTGCCTATTTCTGGCCTTTTCGTCGCACCTATGGGGCCAAGCCCCTGGACCGTATCATGTTGAAGGATATTGGGATCAAACGGCCGCTGGCCCTTTGCGGGTCTGGGCAGAGCCCAGCCTTGCCTTCCTTGCATGAGTCGAAGTCGTCGATCACCCCGCCGCCACCGGCCCGGCCGTGCGCCCGATGTCGCGCAGCGCGAACACCGCCCCCACCGCGATAAAACACGCCGCCCCCGCCATGAAGAACGCCGGCAAATACGTCGCCAGCGCATCCCGTGACACCCCGGCCGCCAGCGACGACAGCGCGCCCCCCATCTGGTGCCCGGCAAACGCCCAGCCAAACACGATCGGTGCCTTCACCGGCCCGAAATGCTGTGCTGCCAGCTTGATCGTCGGCGGAATCGTCGCCACGAAATCCAGCCCGAAGAAGATCGCAAAGATCGTCAGCCCGACCATGTCGAACCCGCTGAACGGCAGCCACATCAGCGACAGCCCGCGTAGCCCGTAGTACCACGCCAGCAGCACCCGGCAGTCGAACCGGTCGGTCAGCCAGCCGGACACGATCGTGCCGATGAAGTTGAATACCCCCATCGTGGCCAGCAAGGACGCCGCCACCACCGTGCTCATGCCGAAATCCCCGCACAGCGGAATGAAATGCTGCCCGATGATCCCCGAGGTCGACAGGCCGCAGATCGTGAAGGTGCCGAAGATCACCCAGAACGCCCGGTTCCCCAGGCCCTCGCGCAGCACCCCCAGCGTCACCGCCACCGCGTTGCGCGGATCCACCGCCGGCGGCGCCTGAACCCGCTCCGCCCCATATGGCGGCTGGCCGATATCCGCCGGAAAGTCCCGAGCCAGCAACAGATACGCCACCCCGCACGCCGCCACGCTCAACAACGCCGGCAGCATCGCCACCCGCCAGCCCTGCGTTTCCACCAGCCAGGCTACCCCCGGCATGAACACCAGCTGCCCCGCCGCGAACGCCGCCGCCAGCACCCCCATCACCAGGCCCCGCCGCTCGGCAAACCACCGATTGGCCACCGTCGCCGACAGCACCAGCGCCGTGGTCCCGCCCGCCAGCCCCAGCAACAGCCCCATCGTTACCCACAGATGCCACAACTGGCTGGCCAGCATCGTCCCGCCCAGCCCCAACACCGCCAGAACCGCCCCCGCCACGACCACCCGGCGCAGCCCGTAACGCAGCATCAACGCCCCGGCGAACGGCGCGGTGCCGCCGAACAACACCAGCAGCAACGCCATCGCCACCGAAATCTGCCCGCGGCTCCAGCCGAACTCGCGCTCGATCGACAGAACCAACACCCCGGGCATCGACATCGCCGCCGAAGAACACACCGCGGTGACAAAGGTCAGCGCCACTATCACCCAGCCATAATGGATGCCGCGCCGGGCAAACCAGGGAGCCAAAGTAGCTGCAAGCATGAAAGTATCCAATCAGCCAGAAGGTGAAACAATATCGGCGGCAGCCCGCGCCACCACCGCCGCCGATTCCAAAGCCGCCCGCGACGCTTCGCCATCACCAGCCAGCGCCCGCGCCAACACCAGTCCGCCAGTCATCGCCGAAAGCACCGCCAGCGCCCGCGCGCGCCCCGCCGCAGCCGACAACTCGGGATGCAAAAACCCGATTTCCCCAGCCAATACGGACACCAGCACCGCAGTCCCCTTCTGCAAAGCGTCTGCCAGAGCTGGCTCGGCCCGGCTCATTTCCGGCCCCAGCGCCGCCAGCGCGCACCCGACCGCCGGCGTGTCGCGATGCACCTCGCGCAGATAGGACGCAATCAACGCCGCCAGCCCCTCATCGCCCTCCGATCTCCGCCACGCCGCCAGCTTCGCCCAGCGCCGCGCCGACAGGATCATCGAAGTCCCGACCGCCTCGGCCACCAGCGCCGTCTTGCTGGCGAAATGCCCATAGAACGCCCCATGCGTCAGCCCGGCTTGCCGCGCCACCTCGGACAGGCTCACCCCGTCGATGCCATGGCGACGGAACAGCCGCCCGCCCTGCTCCAGCAATGCCGCCCGATTCGCCGCCGCGGTGGTTCGGCTGACCTTCATCCAATCATGATACCCGTCATGATTGGATATGCAATGCCCGGGGCCCCACGCCGGGGAACGCGGCCCCGGCGCCGAAAATCGACCGCGCCCCGCCCTCGCGGCCCTGTCAAGACTTGCTCCGCAGCGGGTGACGATGCCATTTCGCAGTCATGTCGCCCCACGCCCTCGCCGCCCTGCTGCTGGCGCCTTTCCTGGGCGTGCCGCTGGTCCTCCTGCTGCAGGCGCGCGGCCGGCGCTGGGCGGCGTGGGGGGCGGCAGGCGCGATGGCCGCCGGGCTCGCGATCCTGGCGCCGTTCGTCTCCGCCGTGCTCCATGGCGGCACGGTGGTGATGCGCTGGCCCTGGCTGCCGGAGTGGGGGATGGATGTCGCCCTTCGGCTCGACGGGCTGGGTCTGCTGTTCGCCGGCCTCATCCTGGGTATCGGGCTGCTGATCGTGCTTTACGCAGCCTACTACCTGCCGATGAACGACCGGCTCGGCCGCTTCTACGCCATGCTGCTCGCCTTCGCCGGCGGCATGCTGGGCGTGGCGCTGGCCGAGAACATGCTGTTGCTGGTGGTGTTCTGGGAGATCACAAGCCTCTCCTCCTTCCTGTTGATCGCCTACTGGTCCGACTCGCGCGAGGCACGGGTGGCCGCCCGCATGGCGCTGGCCGTCACCGGCGGCGGCGGCCTGGCCCTGCTGGCCGGCGTGCTGCTGCTCGCCCACGTGGCCGGCAGCTTCGAGCTGTCCGAAGTGCTGGCCCGCGGCGACCTGGTGCGCGACCACGCGCTGTATCCGGTCATCCTGGTGCTGGTGCTGCTGGGCGCCTTCACCAAGTCCGCCCAGTTCCCGTTCCATTTCTGGCTGCCCAACGCCATGGCCGCGCCCACCCCGGTCAGCGCCTACCTGCATTCCGCGACCATGGTGAAGGCCGGCGTGTTCCTGCTGGCGCGGTTCTACCCGGTGCTGGCAGAAACCGACCTGTGGCTGGTGCTCGTCGGCGGCACCGGCGCGGTCACCTTCGTCTACGGCGCCTATGTCGCCCTGCTGAAGAACGACCTGAAGGGCCTGCTGGCCTATTCCACCATCAGCCATCTCGGCCTGATCACGCTGCTGCTCGGCCTGAACACCCCGATGGCGGCCGTCGCCGCGGTGTTCCACATCATCAACCATGCCATCTTCAAGGCATCGCTGTTCATCGCCGCCGGCATCATCGACCACGAATGCGGCACGCGCGACATGCGCCGCCTCGGCGGGCTGTTCAGGTTCATGCCCTGGACCGCCACGCTGGCCATCGTCGCCGCCGGGTCGATGGCGGGGGTGCCGCTGCTGAACGGCTTCCTCTCGAAGGAGATGTTCTTCGTCGAGACGATCAACCACCCCGCCTTCTTCGGCGCCATGGGCTACGCGCTGCCGGCCTTCGCCACCCTCGCCGGCATGCTGTCGGTGGCCTATTCGGCGCGCTTCGTCCACGAGGTGTTCTTCAGCGCCGCCACCGCCGACATGCCGCGCACCCCGCACGAACCGCCGCGCTGGATGCGCCTGCCGGTCGACGTGCTGGTCGCCCTGGTGCTGCTGGTCGGCCTGCTGCCGCAATGGACCGTGGGTCCGATCCTGACCGCCGCCTCCGCCGCCGTGCTTCAGGCCGACGTGCCGCCGTTCAAGCTCGCAATCTGGCACGGCTTCAACATGCCGCTGGCGATGAGCGCCGCGGCGCTGGTCGGCGGCCTGCTGTACTACCGCCGCCGCCACGCGCTGTTCGCCCTGCACGCCCGGTTCCTGCCGCGCCTGGCCAGCCAGGTCGCCTTCGAACGCGCCTACCGCATCGCCGAATTCGCCGCGATGCGCTTGATGGCCCTAGCTGACCGGCGCTCGCTGCCGACCTACCTCGCGCTGTTCCTCGGCTTCACCGTGGTGCTCGGCGCCTGGGCCTGGCACAGCGCCACCCCGTCCAGCCTCGCCGGCCCGCTGCCCTGGGGCGAGACGGACCCCGTCACCTGGGTCGGCGTCGCCCTCCTGGCCATCGGTGCGCTGGGCACCGTGCTGCTGCACCGCCAGCGCCTCATCGCCCTGGTGTTCATGAGCGTCGCCGGCCTCGTCGTCTCCCTCGCCTTCCTGCGCTTCGCCGCCCCCGACCTCGCCCTGACCCAGCTTTCGGTGGAGGTGGTGACCATCGTGCTGCTGCTGATGGCGCTGCGCTACCTGCCGCAGGAGGCGGTGGCCGAATCCAGCCCCGCCCTGCGCTGGCGCGATGCCGCCCTGGCCGGGCTGGGCGGACTGGGTGTGGCCGCGCTGTGCTTCGCCATGCTCACCCGCCCGTTCGACACGATCTCCGGCTACCACATCGCCCAGTCGGTCCCCGGCGGCGGCGGCGCCAATGTGGTGAACGTGATCCTGGTCGATTTCCGCGGCTTCGACACGCTGGGCGAAATCGCTGTGCTGGCGATGGCCGCCCTCGGCCTGCACGCCCTGCTCGACGGCCTGCGCCTCGTCCCTCAGGCCGGCGGCACCCGCACGCAGGACCGCTACCCCGTGATGCTCGCGATGCTGATGCGCCCGCTGCTGCCGCTGGCCATCGCCGTGTCGGTCCATATCTTCCTGCGCGGCCACAACCTCCCCGGCGGCGGCTTCATCGCCGGCCTGGTCATCGCGATCGCCCTGATGCTGCAGTACGTCGCCGGCGGCATCGACTTCGCCCAGGCCCGGCTGCGGCTGGATTATGTCCGGGTGCTCGGGCTTGGCCTGGCGATCGCGATGGCGACCGGGCTGGCCAGCTGGCTGTTCGGACGCCCCTTCCTCACCAGCGCGCACGGCTACGTCTCGCCCCCGATTGTCGGTTCGTTCGAGATCGCGTCCGCCATGGCCTTCGACCTCGGCGTCTGCCTCGTCGTGATCGGTGCCGTGATGCTGGCGCTGACCGAACTCGGCCTGCTCGGCTGCCGCGAGCAAGCGCCGGCGCAGGGCGAGGGGTAGCGCCATGGCCCTTCTCGTCTCCGCCGCCATCGGCCTGCTGACTGCCTGCGGCCTCTACCTCCTGCTGCGCCCGCGCGTCTTCAGCGTCATCCTTGGCCTCACCCTGCTGTCCTACGCGGTGAACGCGCTGATTTTCCTCGGCGGCCGCCTGTCCGCCACCGCCGCCCCGCTGGCCCTGCCCGGCGCCGTGGGCCTCGCCGACCCGCTGCCCCAGGCCCTGGTGCTGACCGCCATCGTCATCGGCTTCGGCATGACCGCCTATCTCGTCGCACTCGCCCTGCGCGCCAAGGGCGAGACCGGCACCGACCATGTCGACGGCGCCCCGCCGACCGACACGCCGCCGGGGCGCGCCGAATGACCCACGCCCCGGTCCTGCCGATCTTGCTGCCGATGGCGGCTGCGATTGCCCTGCTGCTGCTGCCGGCGGCCAACCGGCGCGCCGTGGCGCTCGTATCGATGCTGACCCAACTCGTCGTCGCCGGCCTTCTGCTGGTCATGGCCGACGACGGCACGGTGCATGTCTATCGCCTCGGCGACTGGCCGGCCCCCTACGGTATCGTGCTGGTGGCCGACCGGCTGGCCGCACTGATGGTGGCCGTCACCTCCGTGCTGGGCCTCGCCGCACTTGCCCATGCCTGCGCCGGCAGCGACCGCGACGGCCGGCACTTCCACCCGCTGTTCCAACTACAGCTTGCCGGCCTCAATGGAGCCTTCCTCACCGGCGACATCTTCAACCTGTTCGTCTTCTTCGAGATCCTGCTGCTGGCCTCCTACGGCCTGCTGATGCATGGCGGCGGCTCCGCGCGCGCCCGGGCCGGCATCGCCTACGTGGTGCTGAACCTCGCCGGCTCGGCCTTGTTCCTGATCGCCCTCGGCCTGGTCTACGGCACGCTCGGCACGCTGAACCTGGCCGACATCGCCGTGGTGCTGGCCCAGGTACCGCAAGCCGACCAGGCGCTGGTGCGCACCGCCGCGGCGCTGCTGGTGGCGGTGTTCCTGCTCAAGGCCGCCCTGCTGCCGCTGTCCTTCTGGCTGCCGCATGTCTACACCGCCGCCGGCGCGCCGGTCGCCGCCCTATTCGCTGTGATGACCAAGGTCGGCGTCTATGCCCTGCTGCGCCTGGAGGTGATCGGCCTGTCCGGCGCGCCCGCCACCGCCGGACTGCTGCAACCCTGGCTGCCGCTGCTGGCGCTGCTGACCATCGCGGCCGGCACGATCGGCGCGCTCGCCGCCCGGCGGTTGGCCGGCGTGGTGGCGAACCTGGTGCTGGTCTCTACCGGCACCCTGCTCGCCGCCATCGCCGTCGGCACGCCCACCACCACCGCCGCCGCGCTGTACTACCTGCCCCACACCACGCTGGTCACCGGCGGCCTGTTCCTGCTCGTCGACCACCTGGCCCGTGAACGCGGCCCCAAGGGCGATACCATCGACAACGGCCCGCCCCTGCCCCGCGCCCTGCCGCTCGGCGCCGCCTTCCTCGTGCTCGCCGTGGCAGTTAGCGGCGTGCCGCCCCTGTCCGGCTTCCTCGGCAAGGTGATGGTGATGCAGGCGGTGCGCGACGCCCCGATGGGCGGCTGGATCTGGGCCGCCTTGCTGGTCTCCAGCCTCGTAGTGGCCCTGGTGCTGGCCCGCGCCGCCAGCGCCTTCTTCTGGGAAGCCGCCCCCGACGAACCGCCCGCCGCCCAAGCCGAACCCGCCCTCACCGGCCGCCGAACCGTCGCTGCCCTGCTGCTGCTGGTGGCGGCCAGCCCCCTGCTGACCCTGGCCGCCGTCCCCGTCGCCGCCTATGCCCGCGCCACCGCCGACCAGCTCCACGCCCGCCAGCCCTACATCGCAGCCGTCCTCGGCGCTAAACCCGACGTGCAGCGGGAGCGGCGCCCATGAGACGCATTCTCCCCCAACCCGTCGTCTCGCTGCTCATCCTGGCACTGTGGATGGCCCTTGCCCCGGCCATGACCATCGGCCAGTTCCTGCTCGGCAGCGTGCTGGCGATCATCATACCCTGCTTCACCCAGCGCCTTTGGCCCGACCGCCCCCGCCTGCGTCGCCCATTGCTGGCCGCCCGCCTGTTCCTGCGCGTCCTCGCCGACATCATCATCGCCAACATCGAGGTCGCCCGCCTGGTGCTCGGCCCGCTCGACCGGCTGAACCCGCATTTCATCGAGATTCCTCTCGATATGGACGACCCCTTCGTCGCCACCATCTTCGCCTGCATCATCACCCTCACCCCCGGGACCGTCTCGGTCGACATCGACCGCACCCGCCGCGTGCTGCTGGTGCACGCGCTGAACGTGACGGACATCCCGGGTGCCACCGCCACCATGAAGCGCCGCTACGAGGCGCCGCTGAAGGAGATATTCGGATGCTGACCCTGGCGCTCTCCGCCGCTATCACAATGGTGGCCGCCGCGATGCTGCTGACCATGGCCCGGCTGCTGCGAGGCCCCGCTCCCGCCGACCGGATCCTGGCGCTCGACACAATGTCGATCAACGCCATCGCCCTGGTCATGCTGATCGGCATGCTGCTCGCCGCCACGGTGCAGTTCGAGGTGGCGCTGCTGATCGCCATGACCGGCTTCGTCGCCACCGCCGCGCTGTGCAGATACCTGCTCAGCGGCAGCGTGATCGACTAGGCGCGCGCCATGGTCACCGAAACGATCCTGTCGCTGCTGGTGCTGGTGGGTGGGGCCTTCACCCTGGTCGGCTCGATCGGCCTCTGGCGCCTGCCCGACTTCATGACCCGCCTGCACGCACCCACCAAAGCCACCACACTCGGCGTCGGCGCCGTGGTCGTGGCCGCCCTGGTGCACACGGCAGCCACCACAGGCAATGTCGGCGTCCGCGAACTGGCGATCTCCCTGTTCCTGTTCATCACTGCCCCGGTCAGCGCCCATATGCTGTCGAAGGTCGTACTCAGGCCAAAAACTTCAGGCAAGTAGAAGTGTGGGCGCTGGCCACACCCCCCAGGGGGCGAGCCCCATGAACTCCCAAGTTATGGATGGGTTTGCAAAGGCCCACCGGGTTTTGGGGGGACAGGGCCAACCCCAGGCCGTCAGGTCCAATCCTGGCCCCGCCGCCGACCA
>JANPIH010000135.1:0-1912 GCA_031424895.1 Rhodospirillales bacterium | reverse complement strand
TGCTGTTCGCAACCGGCGGCGCCACCGCGTTGTTGCGTGATGGCACGGCGGCGGCAGCCTTCCTCGCGGAGGCGCCGTTGCGCATCGTGGCGGTCAGCGACCGCGACGAGGCGCGCTTCAGGGCCGAGGCCGCGCGGCTCGCGCTGCGGCCGCGTGAGCTGGGGCTGGTGAGCGGCATCAACATCAGCCGTGGGCGCTGGCTCACGCTGCAACTGTACGGGGTCGAGTAGATGGTGGCCTGGATGATCCAGGTGCTGGGCGATTGGGGCCTGCCCGGCATCTTCTTCCTGATGGTGCTGGAGAATGTGTTCCCACCCATCCCCTCCGAGGTCATCATGGCGTTGGCCGGCTTCAATGTCGCGCAGGGCCGGATGACTTTCGTGGGCGTGGTGGTGGCGGGCGTCCTCGGCACGCTGGTGGGCAACGCGGCCTGGTACGAGGTGGCGCGCGCCATCGGCGTGGAGCGGGTGCGCCCGCTGATCGACCGCTACGGCAAGTGGTTCGCGATCTCGCCCGAGGATTTCCGCCAGGCCGAGCATGTGCTGGCAAAGTACGGACCCTTCGCGATCTGCTTCGGCCGGCTGCTGCCGGGCATCCGGACGCTGATCTCGGTGCCGGCCGGGCTCATCCGGATACCCCGCCTGACCTTCTATGGCTGGACGGCGCTGGGAACGAGCGTGTGGCTGAGCTTCCTGACCGGCGCCGGGATGGTGCTGGAGGATCACTACGACAAGATCGACAAATGGGTGGAGCCGCTGGGCTACGTGGTGGTGGCGCTGTTCGTCGGCGGCTACCTCGCGCACCTGGTGCGCGTCTGGCTTCGCAGCCGCAAGGCAGGCTGAGCGCGGCGGTGCCTTGCTCCCGGATGTGAACGCATAGCGGTGAGCGGCGCGCGGTCCGACGTGGACCGCGCGCCCGCACCCCTCACCGGCCCGGCGGGTCGCCCGGGCGCCTGGGTGGTGGCGGCGGCGGTGCCGCCGGGCGCTGTTGCGGAGGCGGCGGGGGAGGCGGTGCCGCCTGGCGCTGCGGTGGTGGCGGGGGAGGCGGTGCAGCCTGACGCTGCGGTGGCGGCGGGGGCGGCGCAGCCTGGCGCTGCGGTGGCGGGGGTGGAGGCGGCGCGGCCTGGCGTTGCGGCGGTGGCGGGCTTGCCACCTGGGGCGGCGGCGGTCGGAAAGCCGGCTGCGGCGGGGGCGCCGCACTGGGCTGCGGCCGGACCATCTGCGGCGGCGGGGCCGCCGGCTGCGAGAAGCGTGGGTCGGGCTGGCGCGGAGTCGGTGCACCAAAGCCTGATGCTTGCGGTGCCTGCTGCGGGCGGAAGCCGGGCTGCGGTATCGGCGGGCTGGCCACGACCGGCGGGGGCTGTTGCGGGCGCGTGGTCGGGGCGACTCCCCCCGGTGCGGTCGGCGGGGTGCGCAGGCCGGTCGCGCCGGACTGCGCAGGAGCGCCCCCCGGCTTGCCGCCCGATGGATCGCTGAGGCTCGGCGGCGAGCCGCCTGGGCGAACGGCACCGGCACCCGGCGGCGGTAGCGTGGCACTGGTGCCGCTGGCGCCGGGGCGCGAGGACCCCGGATCATTGGACGAGCCTGGACCGCCGGGGCGCCCCGGAAGCGCCGCGCCGGTCCCGGCCGGGGGCGACGTGAAGCGATCCGCGCCCGGTGCAACCGCGGCGCCCGGTGCGGGAGCAATGCCGGGCGAACCCGGTGGCGGTGGGAAGCGGCCCGTGCCCGGCTGCACGGCGGCGCCCGGTGCGGGGACAACGCCCTGGCCACCCGGGGCAGCGCCACCCGGAGGCGGTGCGAAGCGGCCCGTGCCCGGCTGCACGGCGGCGCCCGGTGCGGGCGCAAAGCCCTGGCCGCCGGGTGCAGCGCCACCCGGGGGCGGTGCGAAGCGGCCCGTGCCCGGCTGCACGGCG
>JANPIH010000134.1:0-3935 GCA_031424895.1 Rhodospirillales bacterium | reverse complement strand
CACGGCTCGCCACTGAAATGAACGAGACCGAGTGGCGCACCGCCCGGGCGGAGATGCTGCGGCGGTTGTGAAGGAAGGCCAGGGGCTTTGCCCCTGGACCCCACCAGGGGCCGAGCCCCTGGACCTTCAATCTTTGTTCCGCCTTCGGCGGGAGGGGCCGTCACAGCGCGCGACACTGACCGGGCCGGCCCCTCCCGCCGAAGGCGGAGAAGGTCCGGGGTTCCAAGGGCCCTGCCCTTGGCGGGTTCTCCGTGGCGCGGCTTCGCGCCGCGACGGCAGAGCCCTCGCCTAGCTTCCTTCCACAAGCGACACCACGCCTGCCGGGGCTGCCCCTGCGGGACGACAACGCGTGAGGAGTTGACATGCCGATTACGAATTTCCCCGCCGCTCTGCAGCCGATCATTCAGCTGGGCTATCTGGAGCGCGAGTTCCAGCAGGCGCTGACTTCCAAGCTCGGCTACCGGGCGGTGGCCGACCGCATGAGCTTCAGCGTCGGCATTGGCGAGACGCTGACCAAAACGCGTTCCGGGCTGAAGGCGGCGGTGACCACGCCGCTGCCGACCGCGAGCAACACCAACCTGGACAACGGCCTGGTGCCGACCGGTTTCGGGGTGGAGCAGTTCACCATCAGCCTGAACCATTACGCCGCCACGACGGACCTGAACATGGTGACCAGCCGGGTGGGCATCGCCAGCCAGTTCCTGCTGAACGCCGCCATCAACGGCGAGCAGGCGGCGCGCAGCCTGGACGAGTTGGCGCGCAACGCGCTGTTCGACCCGTATTTCGGCGGCAACACCCGCGTGCGGGTCACGCTGGGCGCGCCGGGCGTGAACGTGGCGGTGGATGACATCCGCGGCTTCGAGCGCGTGTCGGTCAACGGCGTGATGACGCCGGTGGGCGCGGGTGCCACGCTGTCGGTGAAGGTGGGCGGCACCGACTACGTGCTGGTCGGCGTCAGCGAGGACGGTGTCACCTCCTCCGGCGCGCCGGGTGGGCGTTCGGGCGTGCTGACCTTCTCCGCCGCGGTGCAGGTGGCCCATGCCACCGCCGGGAATGCCGTGCTCGCGGCCAATGCCAGCCGCATCACGCGGCCCGGCGAGCGGGCCACCACGGCAGCGCTGACCGCTTCGGACACGCTGACCATGGGCACGCTGCTGAACGCGGTGGCGACGCTGCGGATGAACGCGGTGCCGGAGATCGACGGGGTGTACAACTGCTACCTCGATCCGATCTCAGCCCGCCAGCTGTTCGGCGATGCCGATTTCCGCCAGCTGTTCACCGGGGCGACCAGCGCCAACCAGGTGTTCCAGCGCGGCATGGTCAACGACTTCCTCGGCCTGCGCTTCATCCCCACCACGGAGGCCTATGTGCAGACGCACCCGGCCATCGGCGGGGCGGTGGTGCGCCGGCCGATCGTGTGCGGCAAGGGGGCGCTGATCGAGGGCAGCTACGCCGGGATGGGGGCGGACGACACCGCGCCGGCCAACTCCATCGTGTCGCTGGTGGACGGGGTGGCGATGGTGACGCGCGAGCCGATCGACCGGCTGCAGCAGATCATCGCGCAGAGCTGGTACTGGATCGGCGGCTTCTGCGCGCCGAGCGACGTGACCACCAACTCCGCGACCGTGCCGACGGCGACCAACGCCGCGTTCAAGCGCGCGGTGATGATCGAGCATTTCGGTTAACCAACGGGCGAGGGGGGCGCGAGCCTCCCTCGCTGCGGCGCGGTGCGGACGGGAGGTGCGGATGGCGTTGAACGACGTGGAGCGGACGGATATCCGCAGGCATTGCGGTTACCCTTCGTATGGCAGCGGCGCGGACGGGTTCCAGGGCTGGCGGTTCCACCAGGCCTACGGGCTGTTGGAGTTCCGCATGACCCGCATGTCCGGCGCCGAGGAAGCGGTGGCGCGGCAGTATCTCGCCACGCTGGCGGAGCTGGAGCGCGCGGTGCCGCAGAGCGGGGCGATGATGGACACCGACCAGGCGGCGGTGTGGAAGCGCAACCCGCGCGAATTGCGCGAACGCACCGCGCTGTTCGACGACTGGCGGCGGCGGCTGTGCGGCTTCCTGGGCGTGCCGCCCGGCCCGGCGCTGAGCGGCGGTGGGCGGACGCTGGTGGTGTAGAATTACGTAATCGCAACACTTTGCGGCACCCCCGGGCATCACATCAGACAGGGAAGGCGATCCGATGGACGCGGCACGCGTGCAGGATGCGGTGCACCGGGGGCTGGGCCGGGCCGGGTTGGTGGTTGGCGCGTGGTGCGAGGTGTTCCGCCCGGACGGGGCGGAGCCACCGTTGGCCGCCCGCCGGCTGGTGCTGCGGATGAAGGCGGCGTTCAGCGCGCCGGACGGAAAGTTCGCCCGCCCGGTGCCGCACGGCCAGGTGTATTGGCATGGCGTGTTCGACGCCGCCTACACCCGCGTTGGCGACTATATCCGGCGCGAGGACGGGGCGGTGTGGTTCGTGGCGGCGCAGCAGGCATTGCACCCGGTGCTGTGCGTGCGCGCCAGCCGCGTGGTCGATGTGCTGCGCGCCCACGGGCCGGAGCAGCCGGGGCTTGCCCCTTATGGCGGCGGCGAGGGTGCCCGCGTTCTGTTGCGCGCCTGGCCGGCCGGGATCGTCGCCGGCGGCGGTGCGGGGGCGGCGGAGGCCGGGCTGCCGGACGGGCTGCCGGCCGGGGGCTGGACGGTGCTGTTGCCGGCGCTTTCCGGCGTGGCGCTGCGCCCCGGGGATGCGCTGCGCGATGAGACCGGCCGGCTGGGCGTGATTGCGCAGGCGGAATTGTCGGAGCCGGGCTGGCGCCTGATCGTGCGCCGGGCCGCGAGCTAGGAACACGCATATGGCCGACATGTCGGACGTGGAGGAGGCGCTGCTGCGCCTGGCCGCCGGAATCGTCTATCCGGACGGGCCGCAGGCGCCCAGCCTGGTGGGCCGCGCCTGCCGCCTGTATCGCGGCTGGCCGCAGGGCGCGGCGCTGGACGCCGACCTTGCTGCCGGGCGCTTGCATGTGACGGTGGTGCCGGAGGCACGGCCGCAGGCGGTGACCACGCGCCACCCCGACCGCGCGGAGGTGGTTGATGCGCCGCGGCCGGGGCTTGCGATCAGCGTGGCCGGGCGCAGCGCCACCGTTTCGGGCAGCGCGCATCCGGGCCAGGTGGCCGGGCTGATGGTCGACGGCATCGCCGTGGTGCATCGCACCGAACCGGGTGACACGGTGGAGATGGTGGTCGCCGTGCTCGCCACCTATCTGCGCACCCGCCGCGTGGTGACGGTCGATGGCGCCACGCTGACGGTCGCCGGAAGCGGCCCGATCGTGGGGCGCGTGGTCGCCGACCGCACGCTGCGGCGGGAGACGCGGCGCCAGCGCCAGCTGTTTCGCCTGACCGCGTGGTGCCCGGAGCCCGTGCTGCGCGACCGGCTGTCCGCGGCGATCGATGCCGCGCTGTCGGAAATGGATTTCATCGACCTGGCGGACGGCACGCGCGGGCGGCTGCTGTTTCGCGGCGCCACCGTCTCTGACCAGGGGCGGGCGGCGCGGCTGTATCGGCGCGACCAGCTCTATGCCGTGGACTATGCCACCACGGTGCAGCAGACGCTGCCGGCGATGATCTTTGGCGAGCTGCGTTTCGCACCCGGCGGTGCGGTGGCGCGCAGCTTGATCGGTTGAGCCGGGCGCGCGATCGGCGGAGGCGGCACGCCGGAGCCGTGAATCGCCCGCCCCACTTCGAACTTTCGGGAGAATGGAATGAACGTGCATCTGGTGGTCGTGTGCGCCTTCGGGCCGTACGCGAAGGGCGACGTGATCGCGGCACCCGGTTTGGTGGCCGAAATTCTTGCCGGCGAGAATGCCGGCTGTGTCGTGCGGGTGCGCGCACCCGCCGGCGGGGAGGGGGGAGGCATGGCGATTGTGCAGCAAGGGAGCATCAACACCACG
>JANPIH010000133.1:0-3215 GCA_031424895.1 Rhodospirillales bacterium | reverse complement strand
CTGCCGCGCGCTGCGCATGCGCCTTGTCGCGCCCTTGCACATAGCCCGACCCGACTGTGCCATCCGCCAGCCGCAGGGTGCAGCGTGTCACCGTCACCTCGCCCAGGTTGAACGGCCCGCCGGTGGCCCCCATCCGGCCCTGCACCATCACAGTGCCGATCTCCGGGCTGCAGATCATCTCATGCGCGGGCAGATCAGGCATCAGCACTGCCAGCCGCGCTGCTGGCGCCCGGGCCAGAAGGCCCATCCAGGTCTTGCGCTCTTCCACTTCGGTCATCGCTCACTCGACAGCTTGAGGATTTGTCCAAGGTACTATACAACTAGACAAATCATTACCGCCTAACGTCCGTCGAGGCAACGCCGGATTTGTGAAGTCTTGATGACAGGAGCCTGCATGCCGCCCGCGCCGAAACCGAAAGCCCCGATCTGGGCCGCGATTGCCGAGACGTTACGGGCCGAAATTGCGGCTGGCCATTATGCCCCCGGGACCAAGCTTCCGACCGAAGCGGCGCTTGCGGCGCGATTCGGGGTGAACCGCCATACGGTGCGCCACGGCCTCGCGCATCTGGCCGAAGCGGGGTTGGTTCACGCGCGGCGCGGGTCCGGCGTGTTCGTCGCGGGCGGCTCCACCGACTACCCGCTCGGTCGGCGGGTGCGATTCCACCAGAACCTCGCCGCATCAGGCCGGACGCCGTCGCGCCAGATCTCGCGGCTGGAAACCCGCCGAGCGGATGCGGCCGAGGCAGAAGCGCTGGCCCTGCAGCCGGGGGCGGAGGTGCATGTCGTCGAAGGCCTGTCGCTGGCCGACGGGGTGCCGATTGCGGCCTTCAGGTCCGTCTTTCCGGCGGCGCGCTTTCCCGGGCTGATTGCCATTTTGCGCGAAACCTCCTCCATCACCACGGCGCTGAAGGCGGCGGGGGTGGCGGACTACACCCGCGCCAGCACGCGACTGACGGCGAAGTCTGCCTCCGCCACGCTTGCGCTGCAGCTGCAACTGTCGCAGGGCGCGCCGATCCTCCGCTCGGTTGGTGTGAACGTGGATGCGGCGGGCGCGCCGGTGGAGTATGGCAAGACGTGGTTCGCGGGCGACAGGGTGACCTTGACCGTGGCGCCCGAAGAATAGTGTCATACCTTTGTCGCGTTCCTCGCGTAGCGGCAGCCTAAACAGGACCGATGGACAGATGACCGCAGCCAAGCTCCCCCCGCTCCGCCTCACCGGCGCCGAAATCCTGCGCGACGGCGAGATGCAGCGCCGGTCAGTGGCGCTGGCTTACGGGCGGATCACGCGCGGCCCGCTGCCGGAGGTGGACCTCTCCGGCTACCTGATCCTTCCCGGCATCATCGATCTGCACGGCGACGGGTTCGAGCATCATCTGGCCCCGCGCCCTTCGGCCCGGCTGCCCTATGCGATGGGCCTCGCCTCTGCCGACCGCGAGGCCGCGGTGCATGGCGTCACCACCTCCTACCTCGCGCAAGGGTGGAGCTGGGAAGGCGCCCACCGCAGCCCCGAGATGGCCGAGGCGCTGATGGCGGCCCTTGCAGCCTACCGCCCCCGTGCGCTGACCGACCTGCGCATCCAGATCCGGGCCGAGACGCATCTGCCTGACTGCGGCCCCCGCCTTCTGTCGGCAGTGCGGCGCTATGGCGTGGACTATGTCGTCTTCAACGACCACCTCGCCGAAGGGCTGGCGATGGCGGCCGACAACGCCGGGCGCTTCGCCCTCTGGGCGTCCAAGCTTGGCCAGAAAGCCGACGAGCTCATGGCCCGTGTGATGGCCGCAAAGGCGCATGCACCCCATGTTGATGCAGCCCTGCACCAGCTTGCCGAAGCCTTCGACGACCTTGGCGTGCATTATGGCAGCCATGACGATGCCACCGGCGAACAGCGCGAGTATTTCGCCCGCATCGGCGCCCGCATCGCCGAGTTTCCGCTGAACGCCGAGGCGGCGGCGGCGGCGAAGTCGATGATGAACCCGGTGCTCATGGGCGCGCCCAACGTGGTGCGTGGCGGCAGCCAGTCAGGCAACATCGCTGCGACCGAGCTTGTGGCCGCGGGCCTCTGCGATGCGCTGGTGTCGGATTACCACGTCCCCACCCTGGCCGCTGCCGCCTGGACGCTGGTGGACCGTGGCCTCCTCAGCCTGCCGAAGGCTTGGGCGATGATCTCGAACAACCCGGCCCGCGTCCTCCACATGGTTGATCGCGGTCGGCTGGAGCCGGGCTTGCGCGCCGACATGGTGATCGTCAACGCCGAAACCCGCGCGGTGGAGGCCACGATCTCTGCCGGTCGGCTCGTGCACCTGTCAGGCGAGGCGGCGCTCCGCTTCCTGCGCGCTCCGCAAGCGATGGCGATGGCCGCCGAATAGCCGGTCAGCCGTCGCGCGGCGAAAGCCAGTCGTTGATGGCATCTGCTACCTGTGCCGCTCCCGTCCCGCCGGAATAGACCGGGGACAGCACTACCGTTCCGTCATGGGTTCACAGTACGGGGCGCGTTGACACGGAAGCGCGCCGTGATGGGCCGGGCGATGCTGCGTTGGTCACGGTCTCCACCTCTGCCGCTATGACTTGGGTCAGAGCGATCCTCCGCTCTGACGTGCCCAAGAGGCTCGCCTCACGGATCACGACGGCGTTTGCGGTGCGGTCAAGGATCACCACAGTCCGGCGCACAACCAACACGAAGGCCACGCCGAACAGGGCAGCACCTGCGCCAAAGGCCAAGGTTGCCCATATGCTCACCGGTACGAACAGCAGGGCAAGTGCCAGAAGGAACACGATGACCGCGATCAGCAGGCTGCCAAGGAACCACGGCCGTTCCTCCAGGGTCAACCGGTCATGCGTGACCGAGCGCAAGCGCATGATGGCGGTCTCCCTCCCCGGCGTTCGCCCGCAGAATGGCTGCGCCGCCCATCACCCGTCAAGCCGCGCGCAGTTTCCACTTGCCGGGCGGCGTCGCTTGCGCTGATCTGTGCATCAGCGCACAGGGCCGGAGGTGAGCTTGGAAAACTGGGACGAGATTCGCACCGCCTATCAGGTTGCCCGGCTTGGGACTGTTTCGGGTGCAGCAGAGGTGCTCGGCGTGCACCATGCCACTGTCATCCGCCATATTGATGCGCTGGAAAAACGCCTCGCCACACGGCTGTTCCAACGCCACGCCCGTGGATACACTCCGACCGAGGCGGGGCGCGACCTGATGGCCGTGGCGCAGACGACTGAAG
>JANPIH010000132.1:0-2193 GCA_031424895.1 Rhodospirillales bacterium | reverse complement strand
CGACCCGCCCGAGCGGCTTGCCCGCGGGCCTTGAGGAGTGTGTGTGATGGCCGAGCAGACGCCCGCCACCACCCCCGGACAAGCCGGCCCCCTTCCCCGCGCAGCGCGCCGCCGTGCCGCCACGCGGCCGATGCTCCAGCTTGTGCCGGGATCGCTGCGCGCACGCCCCGACCTGCTGCGCAGCACAGCGCTCCAGGCGGTGTTCCTTGTTGGCCTCGCCGTACCCGGCGGGCAGGTCGTCGCCCAGACGGCACCGGCGCCGACCGCGCTTCCGACCGGCGGGCAGGTGATCGCCGGCCAGGCCAAGATCGCGATTACCGCGAGCCCCGGCACCGCCGGCATGACCATCACCCAGGCGAGTAAGTACGGCGCCTACGACTGGAAGTCGTTCGACATCGGCAAAAGCGCCTCGGTCACTTACCAGGTACCGAACAGCCAGGCGGTGTCGGTCAACCGCGTCATCTCGCCCACAAGCCCCTCGGTCATCGCCGGCAAGCTGACATCCAACGGCGTGGTGGTGATCCAGAACCAGTCCGGCGTGGTGTTCACCCAGGGCGCGGAGGTGAATGTCAGCACGCTGATCGCCTCCGCCCCGGGCATCTCCGACGCCAACGCCCGCGCCGGCCGGCTGGTGTTCGACCAGCCCGCCAACCCTGGCGCGCGCGTCGAGAACCACGGCACCATCACCGTGGCGCAGACCGGGCTTGCAGCACTGGTCGCACCCCAGGTCGCCAATTCCGGCGTGATCCGCGCCCAGATGGGCCGCGTGGTGCTGGCGGGTGCGGAGGCCCATACGGTCGACCTCTACGGCGACGGGCTGCTGTCGATCGACGTCACCAGGCAGGTAACGCAGGTGCCGCTGGGGTCGGACGGCAAGGCGGCCACCGCGCTGGTCACCAATTCCGGCACCATCATCGCCGATGGCGGCACCATCCTGCTGACCGCCAGCGCCCTCGACGGGCTGGTGCAAACGCTGGTGACCTCCGGCGGCACGCTGCGCGCCGATACCTCGGGCGGCACCGTGGGGCGCATCGCCGTCACCGCAAAAGGCGGCAACGTTGCCGTCGCCGGCATCATTGCCGCGCGCGGCGTCACCGCAGGCACCAAGGGCGGGCAGGTCGAGATCAACGCACCCTCGCGCAGCGTGACGCTGAAGGCCGGCGCGGTGGTTGATGTCTCCGGCAAGGCCGGCGGCGGCGTCGCGGCGATCGGCACGACGATGGTCCGGGCCGCGGGTGGGCCCTCTGTCACCGCGCCGACCGCGCACCATACCATTATTGAAGCAGGCGCCCGGGTGGCCGCCGACGCGATGCAATTGGGAAAGGGCGGCGACATCACCGTGCTGAGCCAGGGCGGTGTCAGCGACCATCGAGGTGAACTGTCCGCCCGCGGCGGCCCCGATGGCGGAGATGGCGGGTTTATCGAACTTTCAGGCACACGCTTCGTGGTCGGCGGCAAGATCGACACCGGCGCACCGAACGGCACGTCAGGCAGCATCCTGCTGGACCCCAACGACCTCGTGATCGCCGACAGTGGCAGCGCACCGATTGTTGATCCCAACAACTTCATTGCGTTCGGCACGGCCGACACCATCATCAGCCCTGCCGACATCCTGACGAACATGACCGGTGGGGTCACGTTGATGACCGGCATCGGCGGCAAGCTGACGGTGAGTTCCGAGCTTAACGTAGCCGCCAGCGGTAACATCACATCGCTGACGCTACAGGCCGAAGCGGGCATGTTCATTAATGCGCCCGTGACGGGCAAGAATGGGATCACGCTCGCCAACGGCACCGGAACTTTGTCGATCGCCGCTCCGGTGATCACCGGCGACGGCAAGACGATCACGTTGAGCAGCGGCGGCGCTATTGAGTTGTCGGCGAAAGTCAAGGCCGGATTGAGCGGTACCATCGGCATCACCGCCGGTGGAGATATCAAACAGCCAAGCGGCACTATCACCGCACCTGTTATCGGGCTGACGGCGACGTCGGGCGTCATCGAGTTCGGCACACTGGCTGGCAGCACTTCGGTAACACTGAAGGCCGGAACGGGCATCACGCAGACCACCGGCACGGTAACGACGCCGCTTCTGACGACCAAGGACGGCACCGGAGGGACGGCGAGCAACACGACGATCGCGCTGTCGGGCAACGGGGTAGATCAGGCAAGCTTCACCAGCACTGGCAAATTCAC